>NZ_JAMPKJ010000008.1 GCF_039962115.1 Funiculus sociatus GB2-C1
TTGACGAGGTTATTGTGTTACTCTGGCTTTCAAACTATTATTTTTTCTAGGTTCTCTTCGCTCAGTTGAGTCTCGCTTTCGCTCGTCTCTCCCGACCGCTTTATTACTATAGCTACTCTCTCCCCAATGTGTCAACTTTTTGGGAAAAATTTTTTTGTGGTTCAGAAGTCGCTCCTAGAGAGGTATTTGGGCTAAATTATTTTTGGAAGACTGTAGAAGTTAAGGAAAAAAGGGTTGTGAGCGCGATCGCTACTTTGCCTACATCAATAGTTTTAGACCCGCTGATACGCGGCTGGCTATTAGAGGATATCGGTCGGGGCGATCGCACGACCCAAGGCTTGTTAAGCGGCGAAGTGCGCGTCGGGCAAGCAGAATGGACTGCTAAGGAGTCGGGAGTTATTGCAGGATTACCTATTGCAGCACGGGTGTTCCAGCATTTGAGCGACGATGTAAGCTTTGTCCCTATTGTTGCGGAGGGGGAGCAATGCCATCGAGGGCAAGTGGTGGCCCGCCTTCACGGTCAACTAGAGGCGTTACTTATAGGAGAAAGAGTTGCCCTAAACTTGGGAATGCGTCTGAGTGGGATTGCTACCCTTACTCGTAAATACGTTGACCAAATTGCAGATTTGCCAGCGCGACTGGTGGATACTCGCAAAACGACTCCAGGGCTGAGAATACTTGAAAAGTACGCAACGCAGGTGGGAGGAGCGATTAACCACCGCATGGGGCTAGATGACGGTGTGATGATTAAGGATAATCACATCGCTGTGGCTGGGGGCATTGCAGAAGCGATCGCTCAAATTAGTTCCAGAATCCCCTATCCGCTCACCATCGAAGTTGAAACTGAAACTCTAGAACAAGTACAAGAAGCATTACAGCACGGTGCGGATATTATCATGCTGGACAATATGCCCCTGGATATGATGCAGCAAGCAGTGCAGATGATTCGCCAGAACAACAAGCGGATCAAAATTGAAGCCTCTGGCAACGTTACTTTAGAAACCATCCGGGCTGTCGCTGAAACTGGCGTAGATTACATTTCCAGCAGCGCCCCTATTACTCGCTCAACTTGGTTGGATTTGAGTATGAACATAGACGTTAGTACGATGGAGGAAACAAGCATACTGCCTGAGGTTTCGGCAAAACCCTAATGAACTCGACTCTTGAACAACTGAAAACTAAATTTGAGCAGGCTTTAATCGCCGCCTTTGGGACTGACTATGCTGGAATAGACCCAATGCTGGTAAGTGCTAGCAATCCCAAGTTTGGCGATTTTCAATCGAATGCTCCTTTATCTCTAACTAAAAAGTTAGGTCAGCCACCACGAGCGATCGCGGAAAAAATTGTTCAGAATCTAGATGTAAGCGATTTGTCTCAGCCTCCAGTCGTAGCTGGTCCTGGCTTTATCAATTTCACCCTGAAACCAGAATACTTGGAAGCGCAATTGCGTGAGATTCAGGGAGATCCTCGGCTGGGTGTCAGCAACGCAAAAAATCCTCAGCGAACAGTCGTGGATTTTTCCGCCCCCAATATTGCCAAAGAAATGCACGTTGGTCATTTGCGCTCCACTATTATTGGGGACTGTATCGCCCGGATTTTAGAATTTCGTGGTCACGACGTTCTGCGGTTGAACCATGTAGGCGACTGGGGAACTCAGTTCGGGATGCTCATAGCCTATTTGCGGGAAGTTTGCCCAGAAGCTTTAACTATTGCTAATGCAGTGGATTTGGGGGATTTGGTAGCTTTTTACCGGAAAGCAAAACAGCGGTTTGATGAAGATAAAGAGTTTCAGGAGACGGCGCGGCAAGAAGTAGTAAAGTTGCAGGGTGGTGCTGAAGACTCTCTACGGGCATGGAATTTGCTGTGTGAACAGTCACGGCGAGAGTTTGAAGTTATCTACAAGCTGCTGGATGTTCAGTTGATAGAACGGGGTGAATCTTTCTATAACCCGTTGTTACCTTCAGTAGTAGAAAACCTGAGTAAATTGGATTTGCTAGTTGAAGACAATGGGGCTAAATGTGTCTTCTTAGAAGGGTTTACTAATAAAGAGGGTGAGCCGCTACCGCTGATTGTGCAAAAGACTGATGGCGGCTACAATTACGCTACAACCGACTTGGCGGCTTTACGCTACCGGATTGAACAGGGTCAGGCTGAGCGGATTATCTACGTTACTGATGCTGGACAGGCGAATCACTTTGCTCAAGTGTTTCAGGTGGCTCGTCGGGCAGGATGGATTCCAGAAAATATTAAAATTGTCCACGTTCCCTTTGGTTTGGTGCTGGGGGAAGATAACAAGAAGCTAAAAACACGTTCTGGGGAAACAGTGCGATTACGGGATTTGCTGGATGAAGCGATCGCGCGTACTCGTGCCGATCTCGAAACTAGAGTCAAGGAAGAAGGACGCTCAGAAACGGAAGAATTCATTACCAACACTGCCAAAGTTGTTGGTATCAGTGCTGTCAAATATGCTGACTTGAGCCAAAACCGCACCAGTAATTATGTCTTTAGTTACGACAAAATGCTGGCTCTCCAAGGTAACACGGCTCCTTATATGCTTTACGCCTATGTCCGAATTCAGGGGATTAGCCGTAAAGGTGATATTGACTTCCAACAGTTGGGAGCAGATGCCAAAATTCTTTTGCAGGAAGAAGCAGAATTGACTTTAGCAAAACATTTATTACAGTTAAGCGAAGTCCTCAGTGATGTTGAGCAAGATTTGCTACCTAATCGTCTTTGTCAATACTTATTTGAACTAAGCCAGAAGTTCAATCAGTTTTACGATCAGTGTAACGTGCTAAAAGCGGAGGAACCTCTACGGACATCTCGGTTATTGCTGTGCGATTTAACTGCTAGAACTCTGAAGCTGGGATTATCGTTGCTGGGGATTCCAGTGTTAGAAAGAATGTAGGAGGAAGCGATCGCGCAAACTTGACATCAACAGCCGCAATTAACTCGGTTGTTGAACAATTTGCTGTTGATACTTCTGCTCAGTGATGATATCTCGTGTACTTTCCAGTCGATCTAAAAATACAATTCCATCAAGATGATCGTTTTCATGTTGAAAGATGCGGGCAACAAAATCTGTAAATTCTCGCCGCTGCAATTTGCCATTCCGGCTGGTGTACTCTACCTCTATCGCCCGATATCTGGGAACTAACCCACGAATCCCCGGAATGCTCAGACAGCCTTCCCAACCTTTCACAACCTCATCTGAATGACCAATAACTCTAGGATTGAGGATAGCAGTTGGCTCCATCTCCGGAGCATTAGGATACCTGGGATTGGGACGAGACGCGACAATGAACAAGCGATAAGATTGAGCTACCTGGGGTGCTGCAATCCCAACCCCATTAGCTTGAGCAACGGTTGAAATTAGATTGTCAATCAGCTTTTGAATCCGCTCATCACGAACATTTTCAATATTTTGAGCTTGTTGGCGGAGTATGGCATTGCCTAGCTGAGCGATTTGCAGGATTTCAGTCATGGCTTTTGTTGGTTGAAAATAGCGATCGCTACAACAAGAATGGATAATACTATTCTGCACAAAGCGGTAGAGGTGAGCCGTGGATATTTCTCTTGAACAGCTCTGGAGTCAGGTACTGGAGCGTCTACAGCTACAACTGAGCCGTCCTACCTTTGAAACTTGGATCAAAACCGCCAGCGCCCAGGAGCTGGAAAATAACTGCTTGGTGATTTGCACTCCTAATCCCTTTGCTCGGAATTGGTTGCAAAAATATTACATCAAAACCATTGCTGATGTCGTGCAAGATATTTTGGGTAAGCCTGTGGAAATTCATATCACAGTGAACCCAGGAAATCAAACTTCTAACACTGGGGATGCTGAGATTTCCTGGTCTTTGCCCATTGAAACCAGTATTCCAGAGATTTTACCTGGCAACCGCCCTAGACCGATACAATTAAATCCCAAGTATGTTTTTTCACGCTTTGTTGTTGGCTCCAATAATCGTATGGCTCACGCTGCTTCTTTAGCAGTAGCTGAATCTCCAGGGCGTGAATTTAATCCTCTGTTTTTGTGCGGCGGTGTTGGGTTAGGCAAAACTCACTTAATGCAGGCTATTGGTCATTACCGTTTAGAAATTTGTCCAGATTCTAAAATATTTTATGTATCTACAGAACAGTTTACTAATGACCTGATTGCAGCTATCCGTAAAGACAGTATGCAAAGCTTTCGAGAACATTACCGAGCTGCGGATGTAATATTAGTTGATGATATTCAATTTATTGAAGGTAAAGAATATACTCAGGAAGAATTTTTTCATACTTTTAACACTTTACATGAAGCTGGAAAGCAAGTAGTTATAGCTTCTGATCGTCCTCCTAATCAAATTCCACGGTTGCAAGAACGCCTTTGTTCTCGTTTTTCTATGGGCTTAATTGCAGATATTCAACGCCCAGATTTAGAAACTAGAATGGCGATTTTGCAGAAGAAAGCAGAGTATGAAAATATGCGTTTGCCCAGAGTAGTAATTGAATATATTGCTACAAATTATACTTCAAATATTCGAGAATTAGAAGGTGCTTTAATTCGGGCTGTGGCTTATATTTCAATTTCTGGGTTGCCAATGACAGTTGAAAATATTGCGCCAGTTTTGAATCCACCTGCTGAAAAAGTAGCAGTTTCTCCTGAAGCGGTAATGATAGCGATCGCAGAAACTTTTAATGTTTCTATTGAAGACTTAAAAGGCAATTCTCGTCGTCGAGAAATTAGCTGGGCGCGACAACTTGGGATGTATTTGATGCGCCACCACACGAATCTTAGTTTACCCAGAATTGGTGAGGAATTTGGGGGTAAAGATCACACGACTGTAATGTATAGCTGCGACAAAATTATTCAGTTGCAAAATACCGATCCCGATGTAGCGAAGACACTACGTCAACTAAGTGATCGCATCAATATGCTGTGCAGAAACCAGAATCAATCTTAACTATCTAGCTGACGTTACCCACCTTAGTTAACTGAATTTTTTTAGAAAAATTGTAAAGATTTATTAAGCTAAAATTTGCCTGTGGAAAAACTCCTATTTTCTGTGGAAAACTCTGTGGTAAAGCAGTGAAAAATCCGTGACTGTAGGGGAAAACTTTAAATAAGTATAAATACTGTGTGGAAAACCCCTGCTACTTTTCCACAAATTTTCCACAGGCTAGACATAGCTCAAACTAATACAGACAAAAGAATTAGCAAGGTTTTCCACATTTTCCACAGCCCCTACTACTACTCTTCTAAAATTAATTTAATTTAGGATTAGTATTCGCGATCGCTGTTTTTGCAGTTTCAACTGGATTGCTTAGGGCAGGAATGGTACGATCTGCATCTGTGCCAAGAGTAAGCGAGTTATTGTGTTTGACTCAACAACTCGAAAATCGAACTCCTATGAAACTGGTTTGCTCCCAAAACGATCTCAGTACCAATCTTTCTATCGTCGGTCGAGTAGTGCCATCACGCCCGACACACCCTGTCTTAGCAAACGTCAAGCTGGAAGCCAATCAAGAGACTCAGCGTGTATCTCTGACGGCATTTGATCTCAGCCTTGGCATCCAAACAAGCTTTCCGGCACAAGTGGAAGAGGCGGGGATACTCACCCTACCCGCAAAGCTGTTAAACGATATTGTTTCCCGTTTGCCCGACGGAACGATTACTCTCGAAGATGAAGGGGCCGGAGAAACGAACAGCGAAGGCATTATCGCCACCCTGACTTCTACCTCTGGAAGCTATAAAGTCCGGGGAATGGGAGCAGAAGAGTTTCCAGAACTGCCAGTAATTGAAAATGGCGAAACGGCTTATTTACCAGCCGCAGCTTTAATTGAGGGATTGCGGGGTTCGTTGTTTGCCACCAGTCCCGACGAAACTAAACAGGTATTGACAGGGGTTCACCTAACATTCCAGCAAGAAGCAATTGAATTTGCTGCCACAGATGGTCATCGTTTATCAGTTGTGCAGACGAGTAACCAGAGTGAAGTGGATGAGGATACAGCAGTATCATCGGCTGAGGCGAACAAGAGAGAGATAACCATTCCAGCCAGAGCATTGCGGGAACTGGAACGGATGTTAGGGATGCGCCAGTCGGCGGAAGCGGACTCCAGCGGTAAGGATAGCGCGATCGCTCTCCATCTTGACCAAGGACAGGTCGTTTTTGAGTTAGCAGATCAGCGAATAACCAGCCGAACTTTAGAGGGACAATTCCCCGCTTATCGTCAGCTAATTCCGCAAAAATTCGAGCGACAAATAACCATCGAGCGTCGTCAGTTGCTCAATTCTTTGGAGCGAATTGCGGTGCTAGCCGACCAAAAAAATAATATCGTCAAGTTCACCATAGACAGCAGCAACCAGAAAATTTCCCTATCTGTCGAAGCCCAGGATGTCGGTAGTGGGCGCGAGTCTCTACCTGCACAGATAGCGGGCAATAGTTTAGAAATTGCCTTTAATGTCACTTATCTGAGAGATGGACTCAAGGCGCTACAATCATCGGAAATTCAAATACACATGAATACAGGCAATAGTCCTGTGATTCTGACACCTCTTGGGGGTTTGAAAATGACTTATTTAGTGATGCCAGTCCAGCTTCGCGTCTAGCAGTAGGTGACTTTAATTAAACGTAAAAATTGCTTAAGCTATAGAAACCCGATTTTCTAAAAAACTGGGTTTCTATAGCTTAGATTTCTTTATCTCTACTTACGGGATAATAAATCCTCGTCGCGGCCGTCGCTGTGGAGAAAGACGACCAGATGCTGCGATCGCGCGTAAGCGATAAGCCCCAGCTTCTCCTCCCCCGGAGGAATTGGCAATCACCAAGTAAGTGCCATTTGCTGGCAGTGTCGCCATAATAGTAGCATTTCCATTACCGCCGCCATCATCGTCTTGAGCAAGCTCATTACCATTCGGGTCGAGGAGAATCAAGTATGGGTCTAGCTGCTGGCTGATCATGTCAATCCTAATCCGCGTTCCAGCTCTTCCCTGAAAAATGTAGAGATCAAAAAAGCTATTATCTACTGGTAAAACATTGTCACCTTTACTGAGTGCAGCGTTGACGAAAGTACCATTTAATGAGATTTGCTGAGGCGGTTTAACAGGGGAAGTTGGTCGTTGGCGAGTCGAGGTAGTGGAAGCGCGTCCTTGGCGAACTGCGGTCAGAAAAGGTTGCACTCGGTCTACAGGAATAGCAAAACCAATGCCAATGTTGCCAGCAGTCCGACCGCTAGTGAAAATAGCAGTATTCACGCCAATCAGCTGTCCCTGGCTATTCAGTAGTGGCCCTCCAGAATTACCAGGATTGATGGCTGCATCTGTTTGAATTAATCCTCGCTGTTTGTCGATGCGGCTGACAATCCCAACAGTAAAGGTTCCCTGAAATTGCCCAAAGGGATTACCAATAGCATAAGCTCGTTGTCCTACTTGGACTGAGCCGGGACGAGCTAAGGCGACTGTAGGTAGATTATTCTGTCCGCGAATTTTTAGAACGGCTAAATCTAGACCATTATTACCAAAAGCAACAATATCTGCTGGAAGTCTTCTACCATCTGCAAGAATTATGCTCAAGGTGCGACGACGAGCTTGTGCCACGACGTGGGCATTGGTTAAAACTAGGCCGTCTCGGCTAATGATGCTGCCACTGCCAGTGCCATCACCCGCGTCAATCGAAACTACAGCAGGACTGGCTTTTTTATAAACCTGAATATTAGTTCTTTCGTCAACGTCTTGGGCAAAGGCGCTATTTGGGGCAATAAAGTCAAAGGGAGCGATCGCTCCCATCGCATTAGCACCAATGGCAACTGCGGCAGCGACGATTCCCGAAGTTGCATTACGCAGGAGTTTGGTACTCATTCGTTAGTTTTTTTAAGCTTTTTTGATTGTTCTAACATATTTGATAGCGATCGCGTGTATCGCTAGCGGCTTCCGGTTTATTTCAATCATCTTCTATTGTTGTTGAAATCCGGATGCTGCCTGAGTACCCCGATCGACAATCGCAATATGCCATTGACCCAACTGACTACTTTCAAAAGCCACATAACGCCCATCTCCGGTAATGGTGGGATGGCGCACTGACCCTCGGATGTTGCTGGTGAGCAATCGCGATCTTTGGATTTGGCGATCGTAAACAAAGATATCAGTTTTACCCCGTTCGCTAGAAACATAGGCGATAAATCTACCATCAGCACTAAGAGCAGGTTGATCCTGTCTGGAGTCGCGGCGATTTAAATTTGGGATAGAAACGAGACGGCGTTCCTGCAAGTCGTAGAGAAAGATGTCTCGATTGTTATTGCGGTCAGAGGCAAAAGCAAGATAACGCCCGTCGCTGCTGTAGGCAGGATGTTCATCTGGCGTTTGGCTGTTGATGCCACCCGTGAGTATTTGCGGCTGGTTGAATAGCTGGGTGTCAAGGCAACCAGTCAGGCTTAAGCCTAACAGAATTGTTAACCAAAGTAGCGAACGACTAAAGCCAAAGGCGAACAGACAAAGCCCGCCTGGGCGGGCTATAAATATATTCACATTTTCTAAACCTGCTAGTCGCGATTTCGTTGGTCTAGCGGGCGAGTTTATTCGTCGGAGGTATTTGCCTAAGTCCTGCATCATTATGGAGATGGTGGAATCAGGGGTTCCCCAGAACGGCCGTAAACTGCAATATCCCACTGACCATTTTCACTGGATTCAAAGGCGATAGTACCGCCATCGGCGCTAATTGTAGGGTTTCGCACTTCTGCTTGTAAGTTTTCTGTAAGATTGCGTAACTGCCGAGTCTCGCGATCGTAGAGGTAGATTCCCGAACGACCTTGACGACTGGCGGCAAAAACAATGTAACGACCGTCAGCAGATATAGAGGGGTGGGAAGCGATCGCATCCAAGGCATTTAAACCCGGTAAATCAATCAAACGCCGATCCACCGTATCAAAAAGATAAACGTCTTGAGTGCTACGCCGATCAGAAATAAACACAATGTACCGACTGGCAAGTTGGGGTGTTAACTCTGAAGCAGGACTATTTAAACTTCGCCCTGCTGAATCGAAAGGAAAGCTCATCAAACGACCTGAGCCACTACAGCTGCTCAGCAAACCTGGTAAGGTGATAACTGCTGATAGAAAAATGCAACATTTCATTGACATTTTGCACATAGCGACTTCTAGTCGCAGCTACACAGAGGAAACCTACCTACAAAGGTTTCACAAGTCTTAATTTAAGCCCGCGCACCATCCGGACTTAGTTTTTATAGCCACGATTTTAATCGCTGGGTGACTGTGTCAAGGCGAGGTAGATGGGCTGCCATCGGGGATATCTAATTCAATATTAGATCCCCGGTCTAGCACCTCAACGTCCCACTGACCGCGACTGCTACTTTCAAAGGCAATGTAACGACCATCTGGACTAATACTAGGATTTCTTACCCAGCTGCGATAGCCAATGGATAAGATTTGTGACGATCTAGTGCTGCGGTCATAGAGTTCTAATTCTGGGCGACCTTGATCGCTGGCGATGTAGGCTATATAACGACCGTTATGACTGAGGCTGGGATTTTCTGCGATCGCATCCCTTTTATTCAAGTTCGGCAAATCTATAAATTGGCGAATTTGCAAGTCGTACATCCAAATTTGCCGCCCACCATCGCGGTTAGACACAAACGCCAGAAACCGACCATTGCCGCTTAATGTCGGTTGTTCATCTGTATAACGACTGTTCAGGGTAGCTGGCGTTAGCGTGCGATTGACTGGGGTACAGGCTACGGCTAACAAAGGCATACTTAACCAAATACTCCGCCTTACCCAGGGATGGATTTTCAGGCGGCACATCAATCTTTTCACTTCAATGCCTAGTTGCTGGCAAATGTAGTTATACGGGAATATTCTCAGGACTTTGGGCGATCTACTAGCGATCGCCCTTACTAAGTCATTTTCAGGCAAAATTTCCTGAGTTGTCGCCTTCATCATCCGGAAAGTCTATGGGTTTGTATTCCACATAGTCAGCTGGTGTCGCTTCTACATCGCCAGAAGGCGGTCGTGATGATTCTCTCGGCGGACGAGTTCTTTTTGGCTTAGTTGAATCAGTATCGCGACGTGGCGATCGCGTTGAGCTAGGACGACTGGTACGGATTGGTTTATCTTCTTCCCAGGTATCTGTTGATTGCCAATCATCAGTTTCTTCTGTCGGACGACTTTCCGGACGGCTGGTACGGATTGGTTTATCTTCTTCCCAGGTATCTGTTGCTTGCCAATCATCAATCCTTTCTGTCGGACGACCTTCTGGACGGCTAGGACGACTTGGCTTGTCCTCCCAAGTATCTGTAACTTCCCAACCACCAGGCTGTTCGGTTGGGCGACTTTCTGGACGGGGGCGACGCGATGTTTTGCGCGTTCTGGATGATATTCCAGTTCCGGTTTCACTAGATCGCTCTGTTGAACTCGGTCTTTGCGTTCCCCGACTGCTGGGACGACGACGCGGTTCATCCTCATAGGTTTCGCGGCTGCTGCGGGAATCTTGCGTTCCTCTGATGCGGCGAGTTACAGGTCGCTCTTCCATCGGTTCGATTTCATCGAACTCGGCTCTATACACGCGGCTAACTGGTCGATCGTCTTCTACGATCGGCGTATCCCGCTTTGCTTGCTCCGTAGCTATTCCGCGCATCCGAACGCTTTCAAATCCGAAAAAGATAGCTGAGCCAGTCAATAGAAACTGACCGAATTGCAAAATCGGATCTAGCCGCCATCCCTGAAACAGGAGAATAAAGCCACACAACAGACCGACGGCTGCAAAAAAAATATCGTGGTCTCGCGCTAGCTCTGGGCGCACGGAGCGCAGGAAGTACAGGGCTGCTCCTGCCACTGCCAGAAAAATACCCAGAATACTGGCTGAATTAAGCCCGAAGTTTACCATTGGTGTTTTCCCAAGACAAATCTATGTTAGCTAGTTCACCGAAAAAATTGCTACGCGGGTTGGGAATTCTAATTTTTAGTATCCTGGGTCAGCAGGAGAGCGATCGCGCAGAGATTAACTTGTCTCCAAGGGCAGCAGTAGCTTCCCTCTAACATATAACATCTCAGTTTTTTTATATGTAGAGAGGCTTTCCAAAAAGCCTCTCTACAATAATAATTTTCGCTAAACTGAGGTTTCAGGTTGCTCCCAAAAGCTAGGAACGTTGAATTTTATCCTTTTGGCTAATAAAGATCAGGGCTACTGTTGCCGGAATAACCACAATTACAGCACCCCAGAGCAGACTGTACAAAAAATTCGCTAATGAAGGTGTCATTATTCTTCGCTCTCTTTTACAACGATTTCTTTTGATCAATTTTAACGATATGTTATGACCTTGAGAACCCTTTTGGTCACTTGATTTTCTTGAAGGTCTTTTACAGCCCTTTGGGAATCTAACGCAGCACCAGAGGACAGTGCTGCGTTAGAATAATGAGAGACTTAGTTACAAAAGTTTAAATTATCTGTCTTGTCGTACCAATTGCACGACAGGTAGCTAACAAAATAGAAATTTTTACCGTTGGAAATTTCCAAAGATTAAGAGCCAATGAACGCTGTCACGCTTGCTAGCTGGATACTTGGCCCGCTTGTGGGCTTAATGACCTTTTTGTTTATCTTCCGGATTGTTCTTACCTGGTATCCCCAGGTAGACCTGAATCGCCTTCCCTTCAATTTGATTGCTTGGCCTACGGAACCTTTTTTAGTGCCGTTGCGTAAAGTTGTACCGCCGATTGGGGGAGTGGATATTACCCCGATTATTTGGGTGGGTATTTTTAGCTTGATCCGAGAAATATTCTTGGGGCAACAGGGGCTACTTACAATGCTGCATTAGGTCTAGAGTAGAGTGGGCTTTTTGCCCACCCTACTAATGTTATTTATTGCCTCTGCATTAACTGCTCGACAAAATTGGTATAAACCTCGCCCTCTAAAAACTCTGGGGTTTCCATAATTTTTTGATGGAAGGCGATAGTTGTTGGCAGACCTGTGATGGCGCACTCCCGCAAAGCCCGCTTCATGCGCTTAATGGCTGTCGGGCGATCGCTTCCCCAAACAATTAACTTACCAATCAGCGAGTCGTAATAGGCCGGAATTTCATAATCAGTATAGACGTGGGAATCCATCCGTACGCCAGGGCCACCCGGAGGTAAGTAACCACTGATCCGTCCTGGATGAGGGCGGAAGTTGTGATCCGGGTCTTCCGCGTTAATCCGGCATTCGATAGAATGACCCCGGAGAACTACCTGGTCTTGGGTAAGCTGCAATTTCTCACCCTGAGCAATGCGAATTTGTTCTGCAATCAAGTCTAATCCCGTAATCATTTCTGTAACTGGATGTTCGACTTGAATCCGGGTATTCATTTCCATGAAGTAAAATTCCCCAGAAGGCGCGAGAAGAAACTCTACTGTACCAGCTCCGGTGTAGTTAATAGATTTAGCAGCCATAACAGCAGCATTACCCATTTTTTCGCGCATTTGTTGGTCTAGAACTGGGCTGGGAGCTTCTTCTAATAACTTCTGATGGCGGCGTTGGATGGAGCAGTCGCGTTCCCCCAGGTGAATGACGTTACCGTGGCTATCGGCTAAAATTTGAAATTCAATGTGGCGAGGACGCTCAATAAATTTTTCCATATAGACACCTGCATTGCCAAACGCAGCTTCGGCTTCTCCCTGTGCAGCTAGGAAGAGTTTGACAAGTTCGCTTTGTTCGCGTACCAGGCGCATTCCTCGTCCGCCACCTCCAGCGGTGGCTTTGATCATAACGGGATATCCAATTTTATCGGCGATCCCTAGTGCTTCTTTTTCCGAAAGCAACAGTCCTTCACTTCCCGGTACAGTCGGAACCCCAGCCCGAATCATGGTTTCTTTGGCGGTGGATTTATCGCCCATTGCCCGAATTGCTTCCGGCGTAGGGCCGATGAAAGAAATCTGGTGGGCGGCACAAATTTCCGCAAATCTGGCGTTTTCTGCCAAAAAACCGTAGCCTGGGTGAATCGCGATCGCATTGCGCGTTAAAGCCGCCGCAATGATATTCGGAATATTCAGATAACTTTTGCTACTGGCAGGTTCGCCAATGCAAACGGCTTCGTCCGCCAACTGGACATGGAGGGCGTGGCGGTCAATCGTTGAGTGAACCGCAACAGTAGCAATCCCCATCTCTTCACAGGTACGGAGAATACGGAGAGCAATTTCCCCTCGGTTGGCAATCAAAATTTTGGAAAAACGCATCTTCTAACTTTTTATAGAAATGGGGAGAGCTATCATAACCTACGATCCTAATTATTTCAGGATGTCGCCTTTAATCTCAGTAGAATATAGCGATCGCTTCTTTAACTTTGCATTCTTGGGCGTAAAACTCTCCTTTGCTGTAAGAAGAATGAAATTAGCATAGAAGATGCTACTATAGATAAATCTCCGAGCGGATGTGGCGGAATTGGTATACGCGCACGTTTGAGGGGCGTGTGGCTTTGCCTTGCGAGTTCGAGTCTCGCCATCCGCATTATTGGTTACTGTTGAGTGTTGAGTTTTGATTAAACTCAGCACTCATAATTTTTTATGGGGATGCGCTCCTGAGCAGAATTCTGTATCATTTCATATAGATAATGAAGTTTTGTAAATAAAATTGACTTCTACTGTTAGACCTACAAATAGTGTTGCGCTGCCGACAGCTTGGTACTCTCTAAACCCGATTTGGCAGGGCGAGGAAGAAGTAGTGCAACAAGGATTGCCCCACACTCAGCTAGCACCAGCATGGCAAATGCTTTTGCTGGGCGATGGATCTCCTACCCGGCACCTACAACTTCTGACTGGCGAACCAACAGAAGTTGACGTAATTGATATGTCCCTAGTTGGCATGGATGCCGATGGCGCACCAGACCAAATCCAAGCGGTGCCGGGGCCAAGGTTGCGACGGCAAGTGTGGCTGCGTACCGCTTCTGGGCAACGATTGGCTTATGCTACCTCCTGGTGGGAAGCCAGCCATGTAGATGAATATTTACAAAATCGGTCTTTGCCAATTTGGGCAAGTCTGGCGCGGTTGCGAACCGAGTTGTATCGGGATGTCCAGGGGATTTATTGCGGTCACTCACCTGCGTTAGAGTCCGCTTTTGAACAAGCTGGCCCGTTTTGGGGTCGCCATTACCTTTTTTGGCACCACGGAAAGCCCTTAACCCTAATTTACGAAGTTTTTTCCCCTTATTTGACGAAATACTTGGGATTGTCGCAGCCCATTTAATTAATAGTCATTAGTCATCAGTAAAAAACTAATGACTAATGACTAATGACTAACAGGTGGCAGATTTTTCCAGCATCAACTTAGAACGCTTTACTTGCTCCGGAACGGCTATCGGATAGTCGCCAGTAAAGCAAGCAGAACAGAAACTATTAGTATCTTCGCCTGTCGTCTTCAGCATTCCATCCCAGCTGAGATAAGCCAGTGAGTCTACACCAATTTGTTCGGCAATTTCTGCTACTGACTTTGTTGCAGCAATCAACTGATCCTGGTTATCGGTGTCAATGCCGTAGAAACAGGGGTGAGTCACTGGCGGGGAAGAAATTCGCATATGAACTTCAGTCGCGCCAGCATCTCGGAGGGCTTTAACAAGTTTGCGGCTGGTGGTTCCCCGCACGATGGAGTCATCAACAATTATGATTCGTTTACCAGTTAGGACATCTTTAAGAGGGTTAAGCTTCATCTTGATGCCAGACTCGCGCATTGTCTGAGTCGGCTGGATGAAGGTACGCCCGACGTAACGATTCTTAATCAAACCCTCGGCGTAGGGGATGCCTGATGCTTGGGAAAAGCCAATAGCAGCTGGAATGCCGGAATCTGGTACACCAATGATTACATCGACATCAGCGGGGGATTCTTTTGCCAGTTGACGACCTAGGCGCAGACGGTAGCTATACAGAGTTTCGTCGTGCATAATGCTATCTGGGCGGGCAAAGTAAATCATTTCAAAGATGCACAGCTTCCGCTTGGGTTGTTCCGCCCAGAAAAATGAAGCCAAGCCTTCTTCGGTGATCCAAACTAATTCGCCCGGTTCAACATCCCGCACGTATTCCGCACCAATAATATCTAACCCACAAGTCTCAGAAGCAAGTACGTAACGTTGGGGGCTGGTACCCATGCTGCCAATTACTAGGGGGCGAATGCCATTAGGATCGCGTACCCCCATTAAGCCATCTGGTGTCCCGATTGCTAGGCTAAAAGCGCCTTTGCACTGGCGAAAGGCGCAGATTGCTCCTTCTAACCAGTCTTTGCCTGCATTAATTTCTGTGGCAATAGACAAAGCGATCGCTTCTGAATCTGTTGTGGTAATTAAGTCCCAGTTACACCGCAACAACTCTTCGCGCAGTTGAGTTGTGTTGACTAAATTCCCATTATGTGCCAGAGCTAGTTTTCCTAAACGAGTTTCCACAACAGCGGGCTGAGCGTTCACGACGCGACTAGAGCCAGTGGTGGAATAACGAGTATGACCAACCGCCAAATCTCCAGGCAATTGATTCAAGATTGTTTCATTAAATACCTGGGACACCAATCCCATTTCTTTGTGTAAATGCACCTGGTTGCCTTCAAAAGTGGCAATTCCTGCCGATTCCTGTCCTCGGTGTTGTAAGGCGTATAGACCAAAGTAGGTCAATTTGGCAACATCTTGTCCGGGTGCGTATACGCCAAAAACACCACAGGCTTCCTCTGGCTTATCCGGGCGCTGTCCATCTGAGTCCGACTGGGCGAGATAAGCATTACTATCGAGGGAATGGTTGGGAATCATTTGAGAAGTTGGCTCCTAATTGCAGCACAGAAAGACTAACCAGGCTTAATAATCCTTAATAATCGCATAACCTTAACCTAATGTCGCTCACCTATAACTATAGTTATCAGGTGAGCGGTGCATCGAAGTAAGCAAAGGGCAAGAGTTAAATTGCCAGACGGCGTTGAATAGCATTATGAGTGCGATCGCTCATATCATTCATGCTAACTTCTATTAAGGTTTGGCTTGAGGTCGTAAAAACCCATAAAGAGGAGTCTGGATTTCCCACCCGACCAAGTTGTTGCCAGTTATCTTCCAGATGCTCCTGTAAATAGGATTCCCAAATTGCTTGGTGTTGTTGCGATACAGAGATTAAAATTCTTGCTCCCCCTTCGCCAAAAAGAATTTCATCCCAACGTAAGGAAGATTGGGAAGTAAGATTAATCTCGGCTCCTAGATTGCTGGTGATGCAAGATTCCGAGAGAGCGATCGCCACCCCTCCCTCAGCACAATCATGCGCCGAACGAACCCAACCGTGACGAATTCCCTCGCGACAAGCAGCTTGCACCCTACGTTCCAACTCAAAATCTACCACTGGCGGTTTTCCAGCAACAGTACCGTGAACTGTCGCCAAATACTCCGAACCGCCCAGCATTATACCCTCTGATGAATCCAAACGCCGTCCGATAATATAAATTAAATCTCCCGACTCTTGCCAACCTTGCCCACATATGGTGGTAATATCGGGAATCAACCCCACCATCCCCACAACTGGAGTCGGGTAAATAGGTTGAGGTTTGCCCTCACTATCCAAAGTTTCATTGTAAAGAGACACGTTGCCGCCAGTGACAGGCGTTTGCAACTCCCGACAAGCTTCTGCTATTCCCCGACAAGCTTCCGCTAATTGCCAGTAACCTATCGGCTTTTCTGGACTAGGGAAATTCAGATTATCTGTCACTGCCAGGGGTTCTGCTCCCACACAACTCAGATTACGCGCAGCTTCCGCCACCACTGCCTTAGCGCCTTCGTAGGGGTCGAGATACACATAGCGGGCATTACAATCTACCGTTGCAGCAACACCTATATTGCCCCCTTTGTTAGCTTCCACCGAGCGGACTCGTACTACTGCTGCATCAGCACCCCCAGGCACAATCACAGTATTATTCTGCACCTGATGGTCATACTGGCGATAAACCCAACGCTTAGAGGCAATGCTAGGTGTATCCAACAACTGAAGCAAGATATCATTCCAAGTTTTGAAGTTGCCTTGGATTTCAATGCCATCTGGCGTGCAAGTGGGCAAAGATTCGCTTGTCCACTTCCAAGCCTTTTGTGCATACTCTGGTGCTTCTGTCAATAATTCGCGATGATAAATTGGCGTATTATCAGCCAACGCCGTTGCTGGGATTTCAGCCGCCACGTCGCCTCGGAAGAGAATCCGCACAATCGGTTTCTCAATTACCGTTCCGGCGACTACAGCTTGCAACCCCCAACGGTGGAAAATATCAATTAACTCTTGTTCCCGCCCCTTGTGAGATACAAACAGCATCCGTTCTTGGGATTCTGACAGCAGATACTCATAAGGCACCATCTCAGTTTCCCGCACTGGAATCTTATCTAAATCCAGTTCAATCCCAACGCCACCTTTAGCTGCCATTTCTGAGGTAGAACAAGTAATCCCAGCCGCACCCATATCCTGTGCTGCTACCACTGCGCCAGTTTTGAACGCCTCCAAACAAGCTTCAATCAGGGATTTTTCTAAAAAAGGATCGCCTACCTGCACTGCTGGACGGTCATCCATCGATTCATCACTGAGTTCGGCACTTGCAAAACTTGCGCCACCCATACCATCGCGTCCAGTGGTAGAACCGACATAAAGCACTGGATTACCTATTCCAGCAGCACCAGACATCACAATTTCCGGGGTTTCCATCAACCCCAGAGCCATAACATTGACTAAAGGATTCTCGCTGTAAGCTGGGTCAAAGTAAACTTCGCCGCCAACTGTGGGGACTCCGACACAATTACCATAATGTGAGATTCCCGATACCACGCCGCTGAAGAGTCGTCGTGTTTTGGCATCTTCTAGAGAACCGAAGCGGAGGGAGTTTAACAAAGCAATGGGACGCGCACCCATTGTAAAGATATCCCGGAGGATACCACCTACTCCTGTTGCTGCTCCTTGAAATGGTTCAATAGCTGAGGGGTGATTGTGGGATTCTATTTTAAACGCCAGTTGCAGCCCGTCGCCCAAGTCTACAACACCAGCATTTTCTCCTGGCCCGACGAGAATGCGATCGCCTTCTGTGGGAAATTGCTTTAATAGCGGTCGTGAGTTCTTATAGCAGCAATGTTCCGACCACATTACACCGAACATTCCCAACTCAGCTTTATTAGGATGACGGCCTAGCCGTTGGACAATTTCTGTGTATTCTTCCGGCTTTATACCTTCAGCGGCGATTTCTTCAGGGGAAAAGGGAGCAGAGGAGATTGTAGACATAGAACCCATGAAAGGCGTAACACGCTTAATTGTATCGATATTTTCCCATTACTTTTGCTCTAGGTTCGCTACTCTATACGCGAATGGCGCTGAACTAAAGTTTTAGCTAAGAGCTAAAGTCAGTTTCAACTGGCTTAAATGCTGGTATATCAAGGGTGCCTCTTACTTGGTAGAAGCTTGGGGGCAGAAATACACTATTGAAGGTGCGAGACAGTTTTTTGATTCCTTGTAAGGAAAATTGGTAGTTTTGAACTTATGTTGGTAGCTCCCCGATAAGTTCAAATAAGAGACTAGGTAAGGTTTTAAATAGTTGATAGAAAATTGTATCTGTTCTCACAATATTCGATTCTTATGAGAACCAATATGAATATTATTTTTTTACTAATTAAGACAATCTAATGATTATTAACTATTATGTAGAAGCAGCAATTATTAGAAAAAAATAAGGTAGACATTGCCTACCTTATTTTTAATTAAAAGTTGTTAACTCAAGCGTTAATCTTCGGCAAAAATGTAGCGGTATAACTCGCTGGGGTCGGGTTCTGGGCTGCTTTCGGCAAATTTAACCGCATCGTCGATAACGGCTTGGATTTTCCGATCAATTTCTTTGAGTTCTTCTTGAGTTGCCAGGTTTTGCTCTGTGAGATGCGCCGCCAACTTTTTGATTGGGTCGCGGGCGAACCAAAATTCCTTCTCATTTTTAGAACGAAGTTCATCAGGGTCGGCAAGAGAGTGACCGCGAAAACGGTAGGTAAGGGCTTCAATTAGAGTTGGGCCTTCACCAGCACGGGCGCGGGCAACAGCTTCTTTGGCAACAGCCCGCACAGCCAAGACATCCATGCCATCAACCTCGACCCCCGCCATGCCAAAGGCATGAGCTTTCTTGTAAATTTCTGGTACAGAGGTCGCTCGTTCGTGCGCCATGCCAATTGCCCACTTGTTGTTCTCCACAACATACAAAATCGGCAATTTCCACAGCGCTGCCATATTCAAACATTCAAAAAACTGGCCGTTATTTGCAGCACCATCGCCGAAAAAGCAAGCAGTTACTTGATCTGAACCCGCATAGCCCAAGGCTTCGCGACGGTATTTGCTGGCAAAAGCCGCACCAGTAGCCACAGGAATTCCTTCGGCAACAAAGGCATAACCTCCCAGTAGCTTATGCTCAGATGAGAACATATGCATTGAGCCGCCGCGCCCTTTGCTACAACCAGTAGCTTTACCGAATAACTCAGCCATCACCTCTTTTGCTGGAACCCCAGCACTCAAGGCATGAACGTGGTCGCGATAGGTGCTGGAAACATAATCCTCACCGGGACGCATCGCCTGGATAACACCAGTTGACACAGCCTCTTGACCGTTATATAGATGGACAAACCCGAACATTTTGCCCCGGTAGTACATCTCGGCGCACTTGTCCTCAAACGACCGCCCCAAGACCATATCCTCGTAAAGGAGCAATCCTTCCTCTTTGGTGATTTGAGTTTGAGCGGTATCAAAGACGGGTAAAATGCGTTCCTGAACCATTGATTTTAGGGATAAACTTAACTTGATTGGTTGAAGGGCGGTTTTTATGTACCAAGATACGCTTCTACTATAGAAGCTAAGGGGTATAATTATCGCACTATTCTATAGTTTATGTTTGATTATAGATATTAATTTAGTCGCTTGGGGCTGAGGAAGTAGACTGTGAGAATTCCGCTCGATTACTACCGGATTCTGGGCCTGCCAATTCAGGCTACAGCTGAACAGTTGCAGCAAGCTTATCGCGATCGCGCTCTGCAACTTCCTCGGCGCGAATATTCCGAGATTACGATCGCCGCCAGGAAACAACTGTTAGACGAAGCTTACACTGTTCTGTGCGATCCAGAACAGCGTGCCGCCTACGATGCCACCTTTCTTGGCAATGTGGAGCCTCGTACCGAAATAAACGAAGCACCAGCAAAAGCTGATGTTGACCCCTATACCCCCAGCGTCGAAATTCAAAGCGAGCAGTTTGTGGGGGCGCTGCTGATTTTGCAAGAGCTGGGAGAATACGAACTGGTGCTGAAGTTGGGACGACCCTTTCTCAGCCGCGCCAGCATCAGTTTAGAAAAAGGTCGTTTGGGCGACCCGGAACTGGTGCAGCCAGATATTGTTTTGACTCTGGCGCTGGCTTGTCTGGAACTAGGTAGAGAGCAATGGCAGCAAGGTCAATATGAAAATGCTGCTACCTCTCTGGAAACTGGTCAAGAATTACTGTTGCGAGAGGGGTTATTTGCCAGCGTGAGAGGTGAAATTCAAGCGGATCTCTATAAGTTGCGTCCCTATCGCATCTTGGAATTACTCTCGGCTAGTGAGGAAAAGGTTGCCGAACGCCGCAAAGGATTGCAGCATCTGCAAGAAATGCTGCAAGAACGCGGCGGAATTGATGGCACAGGCGAAGATCAATCTGGGCTAAGTATTGATGACTTTCTCCGCTTCATCCAGCAGCTGCGTAGTTACTTAACTGCATCTGAACAGCAGAACCTATTTGAAGCAGAAGCTCGTCGTCCTTCGGCAGTTGCCACTTATTTAGCAGTTTATGCCCTATTAGGGCGGGGTTTTGCCGAACGACAGCCCGCCCTGATTAGACAAGCCAAGCAGATGCTGATGCGTTTGGGCAAGCGTCAGGATGTACATCTGGAACAGGCAGTGTGTGCGCTGCTACTAGGTCAAACAGAAGAAGCCAGTCGCGCTCTGGAACTCAGCCAAGAGTATGAACCTCTGGCCTTTATTCGAGAACATTCTCAGGGTGCGCCAGATTTATTACCAGGATTGTGTCTCTACGGAGAGCGCTGGTTGCAAACAGAAGTGTTTCCCCACTTCCGAGACTTGGCTTCAGTGCGGGCTTCTTTGAAGGATTATTTTGCAGATGACCAAGTTCAGGCTTACTTAGAAGAGTTGCCAGTAGAAGAAGATGTGACCAACGAGTGGGCGGTAATGCCGACTCAGCAAGTATCTTACGCGGCTGCTCCACCTGGACGGAGTGTGAGCGACCCGCCAGGATTCCGGAAACCTGTGGGGGCAGAAAGTTCCAATAACGGAGCTTCGAGGGAAGAGACAAGAGAAAATGCCGAAGATTCTTATATATCACCTCCCTTGGAACCTACTGCTGCCTCTCGACTGGCAAGTATGACTGCTACAATCGATCGTCCGCAGGCAAATGGTGGTTCTCCTCTACCGACGGCAGAGCGAATTGTTATACCGTCGCCGGAAACCGACAGGAAAGATATAGGCTTGGGTGGCGATTCTTCAGTGCGGCGCAATAATGGCAAAGCAGAAGCCAGAAACGCCACTTTCGCCAGTCGCTTACGTAGAAACGATTCTGGCTCAAAAGCATCGCCAAGTGGGGGAGATTTATCGACTCGTCGCGCCAGCAGAACATCGAAGTTGCGATCGCCAAAATCGGGACGGTTGATTTTACTCTTAATTGCCGGAATCCTAGGCGCGGGAGTTTTATTAATGCTCTTAGTCGCTACTTTCAATTGGCTACAAAAAACCCTCGGCAGTTTCTCGGAACCCGAATTAGTGGGAGAGCAACCTTGGGTACAACTGGCTGCTCCTCCTATACCTATTCCGCAACCTGGTAGTCAATTAATGGCTCCAAGTGGCCCTCTAAACGAGGAAACTGCTCGACAAGTAATTCAGATTTGGCTATCAAGTAAAGCAGATGCTTTTGGTTCAGAGCATAACGTTGATAAGTTACAGCAAATCTTAGTTAATCCAGCTTTGTCTCGCTGGCAGAGAAACGCCCAAACCGTTAAAAACAGCAACTCCTATCGGAAGTACCAGCACAAGGTCGAAGTAACATCTGTTCAGACAAGGGATACTAACCCAGATCAAGCTAGCGTAGATGCACAGGTGAATGAAGCCGTAGATAGTTATCGAGCCGGTGAGCAAAATAAAGTCAATTCTTCCGATGAAAGTCTGCGTGTCCGTTATGACTTGGTACGCAAAGATGGTCAGTGGCTGATTAAGGATATGACTGTGCTGAAATAGTCACTTGTCCGTTGAAGGATTGTTAACTGCTAAGGCGAAACTGGCTAATTGTTCAAACATTAGCTATTAACTCGTGATTAATAACTAATGACGGAAACCCTGTTTCACGCTTATACACCTTTAATCCTGTGGACAGGGCTGGGCCTAATCTTATTTAGATTTCTTCCCACCGCTTTGCCTAGGTTTCTGGGTCGTACTCTCTATTGGGTTGGGGTGCCGTTAGAAATTCTAGCGCTGGTTCGTCGCACCAATTTCTCTCAAAATGTTGGACTGGCACCAAGTATTACAGTGGGAGCTTTAATATTGGGTTTCACTTTGGCATGGCTGAGTTTGCGGGTTTGGAAAAAATTAGTTGCACCAGAAAGCGAACATAAAAAATATTTTTTACCTGATTTAGATCGGTCTACTCAGGGCAGTTTTATCCTAGCGGCAATGTTAGGAAATACAAGTTTTGTAGGGTTAGCGATCGCTCCCACTCTGGTTGGTACTCAAGCTGTTGGTCTGGCTGTCTTCTACAGCGTCACTCAAAACATCTTTGGGACTTACGGGCTAGGCTTATTCTTAGCCAGTTACTTTGGGCGACTATCTGTAGGTAATAGTTGGTGGATTCAAATTCGAGACGTTTTAACTGTTCCTTCCCTGTGGGCTTTCATAACAGGATGTGTCACTCACTCAATTAAACTGCCTTCCTCCATTGAATCAGGACTACAAAGTTCTGTAGGGTTTGTCATTTCTGGAGCCTTTGTACTGATGGGTATGCGACTGGCTCAGATTCAGGGATGGAAGAGTTTTCAGACGGCTGTGCTACCTGCCATTTTAAAAGTAGTCGTTCTGCCAACACTGATCGGAATTGTGACAACACTTTGCGGCTTGTCGGGCGAACCCCGCTTAGCAATGGTGCTGATGTCGGGTATGCCTACAGCATTTGCTGGTCTGATCCTGGCAGAGGAGTACAACCTTAACCGAGATTTAATCGCCAGCAGTATTGTCGTGAGTACAGGATTGATGCTGCTGATGATTCCTGTATGGGTAGTTTTGTTTGGACAGTAAATCCAGCTACCCGTTACGCCAAAGCCAATATCTCAGAATTGTTAACCTCCTTTTCCCTTTAAGCGAAAGAGTTGGGGGTTAGGTTTGTCTTAATCGAATAAATATTAACGCCAAAGCTAGAAACCCGGTTGCTCGGTTATTTGTCAGGCAATCGTGACATTTCTGCCTTACCTAGAAAGTATTTAGGCAAATGCCCCCTTGTAGTTGATCCCAGATCCCGCCAATTGTCATAAATCTATGACAATTCGATCCCCAGGTTGCCCATAACTTCGTAGATATACCTATAATCGGCCCAGAAACCCCTTGATTTAACCAGGGATTTTTTACAACATAAGATTAACAAAGCGATCCCGCGATCCCAAAGAAATGTGGAAAGCACATTTCTGAAAACATTGGCGGCCAGTTCGCTTCTCAATTCAGATGGAAAGCAAGTAAGTCTTCAAGGTGTCGTTTGAAAATCCTGCTACTTAAAAGGAAAAATCGACTCGCTCAAGACCGGAACCAACTAAAAGACGTTACGGATTTCAGTAAGAGGCAAAATTGCCCAGCTTTCCGAAGTTGAAGAGACGCGAAACTGCACTTTGTGCGCTTCGTTAACCAGTCTCTAGAGGAGTAACCTACCTGCCGAAAGAAACTACCGGAGACAATACGTTATGGCAAAAGAACGCCCACCCCTAGAAGAGATGACATTGCGGCAACTCCGCAAAGTTGCCAGTGAATGCAGCATCTCTCGATACAGCAGGATGCGGAAAGACCAACTGCTGGCATCAATTCAAGAAGTTCAACGCACCAAGATTTCTCTCAGTCCATCTCGCACACTGGAGGCACAAGAAGAAGTGGAAGCAGCAAAATTTGAACTTGGTCAGGAAGACCGGACTGGCGGTACGCTGGCATCCGTAGACGAAGGATTAGGAGATTTACCTGGTGGTTACGGTGAAAGCCGCGTTGTCTTGATGCCTCGCGATCCGCAATGGGCTTACACGTACTGGGATATCCCCAACGAGCATAAAGAAGACTTGCGCCGTCAGGGGGGACAACAACTAGCTCTGCGACTGTACGATGTCACAGACATGAGCCTCGAATACCAAAGCCCACACAGCATTCAGGAATATCCTTGCGACGAGTTAGCGCGGGAATGGTATTTGCCGATGCCCGTGAGCGATCGCGACTACGTTGTAGACATCGGCTACCGCTGTGCAGATGGTCGCTTTTTAGTCTTAGCTCGTTCCGCTCCCGTGCGCGTTCCTCCCGTTTATCCTAGCGACTGGATTGAAGACCAATTCATCACTCTGGACTGGGAAGAAGATCTGCGCGGCAAAACCTTCCTCGAATTGGTTCCTCCAGCCAAGAAAATGTCAATGGCAGCAACTGGCTACGGTGCCGCCCCCGCCACTGGCAACCCAATCTACGACGAAATCTTCGGCATGGCTCAGACCACCGAAGCTCAGCGCGTAGCAGGTTCGCTGTACGGTTCCATGCAGCAAGTATCCCTCGCAGAACAAGCCATCAGCTCCTACGTCTTCCCCTCTGGCGTTGGTATGTGGGCAGTTCCCACCACCTCTGGTCTTACCATGTCCGGTGTTGGAATGTCGGGTGCTGGCTTCTCTGCTTCCGCAATACCTATGCGTCCGCGTCAGTTCTGGTTAATTGCCGATGCTGAGCTAATTGTTTACGGTGCTACCGAGCCTGATGCTACCGTTACCATTGGCGGTCGTCCAATTAAGCTGAATTCAGATGGTACTTTCCGCTTCCAAATGTCCTTCCAAGATGGGTTGATTGACTATCCGATCATGGCTGTCGCGGCTGATGGCGAGCAAACCCGCTCGGTTCACATGAAGTTCACCCGCGAAACTCCTAGCCGGAATACTAACACTAAAGAAGAAGCCGTTCCCGAATGGTTGACTTAAAAGGATGAGGGATGAACAAAAATGAATTAATTCTCCCTTCCTTCTTCAGTTCTATGTCTTGAGAAGTTTCCCCCGACGCAAGTTGGGGGATTATTATTAGAAAATTATGAAACCTGAACAAATCAACGCTAACCTTACAGAAATATTTGGTGCAGAAGCTATTGAGGCAACCGCACCCGGATTGTGGCAAGTAGAAACGCCCCAAATGCGGCTGTTGGTGCTACTATCCGACGATGGATCTTGGTTGCGAGTTCTTGTACCAATCGCACCCGCTCAAGAAGCTCAACCGTTTTTGGAACAGCTCTTAGAAGCCAACTTTGATAATACCCAGGAAAGCCGCTATGCCCTGCATCAAGAGGTGTTATGGGGCGTGTTTCAGCACAATCTCGATACTTTAAGTGGAGAGGATTTTTCAGGAGCGATCGCGCGACTGGTCTCTCTGCATCAAACAGGTTTATCTGACTGCTTTAACCAGCTCATTGAAACTCGCATCAGTCAAATTATCCTTGCTGCCAAACAACAGGGACAAACTCTGGAAGCAACACTCCAAACCTTAGATCGGTTTTATGAAGAAGGTTTAATGGGTGAAATGGATCTAGGCGCTGAAGCTCGTGAACAAGTGCTGGCAGCTTGGCGACGTCAATTAGAACGCCTGTGGCCAGAAGTGGAACCTTAACACCATTTTAGATTTTGGAATTCCCCCTAAAAATGTAGGGGGAGCGGATTTTGGATTGTCAAACCCTATCCTCTAGAGAGTTTTAGCAAACTAGGTATAACTTCTAATCATACTTTTTATCTTATGGGCATCCTTCAAATTCTTAAAGAAGACTATCAGAGATTCCCAGAAAACCAGACCTTCAGCATCTATGCAAAAGATATCTTTTTCCAAGATCCCCTCAGCAAATTTCGTGGTCTTGGGAAGTATAAAGCCATGATTGGCTTTATCAACACCTTTTTTATTGCCGTCAAGATGGATTTACACGACATTCGCCAGTCAGGAGACACAATAAACATGGAGTGGACATTAAGTTGGAACACCCCGCTTCCCTGGAAACCACGCATTGCTGTTCCCGGCTGGAGCGAATTAAAAGTCAACTCCGATGGGTTAATTAATTCTCATATTGACTACTGGAAATGTTCCCGCCTCGATGTCCTAAAGCAGCATATCCCCGGTTTATCCCTTAAAGGGAATAAAAATGAATAATTTTTAGAGTAAATTTACTATAACGGCTTATAGAAGGTAGTAAAGTAAATAAATTTCATTTAGCATTTAAACTAAGGAATCAAAATCTTCAAGAATACCTGTACTTAGAGAAAACCCGCTAAAGTAAATAAATATAAGCAATTTTCAAGCGGGGTTTAATTATCAATGCGTGTAATTTTAATGACAGGGAAAGGGGGCGTTGGCAAAACGTCTGTAGCAGCTGCAACGGGCTTGCGTTGTGCTGAACTCGGCTATAAAACCTTAGTTCTTAGCACCGACCCCGCCCACTCTCTTGCCGACAGTTTTGACCTAGAATTAGGACACGATCCGCGTTTAGTTCGCCCCAACTTGTGGGGAGCAGAACTAGACGCGCTGATGGAATTGGAAGGCAACTGGGGTGCTGTCAAGCGCTATATCACCCAGGTTTTGCAGGCGCGGGGATTGGATGGCGTACAGGCGGAAGAATTAGCCATTCTACCTGGGATGGATGAAATTTTCGGTTTAGTTCGCATGAAGCGCCACTACGATGAAGGCGAATTTGATGTACTCATTATTGACTCAGCTCCCACTGGAACTGCGCTAAGACTGCTAAGTTTACCGGAAGTTAGCGGTTGGTATATGAGACGTTTTTATAAGCCATTACAAGGAATATCAGTTGCTCTAAGACCTTTGGTTGAACCCATTTTTAGACCACTTGCAGGTTTTTCTTTACCAGATAAAGAGGTTATGGATGCTCCCTATGAATTTTACGAGCAAATTGAAGCGTTGGAAAAAGTATTAACTGACAATACTCAAACTTCGGTGCGCTTAGTCACCAATCCAGAAAAAATGGTGATTAAAGAGTCTCTTCGGGCCCATGCTTATTTAAGTTTGTACAACGTTGCTACAGATTTGGTGGTGGCAAATCGGATTATACCAGAGCAAGTGACTGACCCCTTCTTTCAACGTTGGAAGGAGAATCAGCAGCAATATCGGCAGGATATTCACCAAAATTTCCATCCATTGCCTGTGAAGGAAGTTCCACTTTACTCTGAGGAAATGTGCGGTTTGGATGCCTTAGAACGGCTGAAGGAAACGCTATATAAGGACGAAGACCCGACTCAGGTATATTACAAGGAAACGACTCTGAGAGTTGTCCAAGAAAAAAACCAGTACAGTTTGGAACTGTATTTACCTGGTATTGCCAAGGATCAAGTTCAATTGAGTAAAACTGGGGATGAATTAAATATTACCATTGGCAACCATCGGCGAAATTTGGTATTGCCGCAAGCACTGGCGGCTTTACAACCATCCGGGGCCAAGATGGAGAATGATTATCTGAAAATCCGGTTTGCGGATGCGGTTAAGGTAAGCTGAGAAAATTAATCTAGGCAAATTTAGGGATGGAGGCAGATACTCTAGATTCTAGAGTATCTGCCTCGATTTGCTATTTGCTACTTTACGAGTAAGCTATTAGCGCAGTCCTAGCCAGGTGAAAAAGTCCTGATGGGTGAAAAATTCCAGTATTAACAAAGCAACAAACCCTACCATAGCGAAGCGTCCGTTAAGTTGCTCGGCGTAGGGTGAAAAGCCAAAAGCAGGTTCTGGACTGTTATAATCTTCTGCTGGCGTTTGTTTTGGTGTCGGAGTAGTTTCAGGATTCATCGCTTTTAGTTTAATATTGGTCAGATGTTGGTTGAGATTCCAGACTTTGAACAGATTCAATAAGCGATCGCACTACCAACGCCCCCTCGGACGGCTCAAATCCCAAAGGGAACTTACCCCGAACCAGCATTCTTAAACCCAGTGGCCCCAAGCTGATTAACCCCTTAATATCTCGAAAAGAGTTACCCACCACTTGCAGCCCAAATCGGCGTTCATCAATCCAACCGCCTTCCTTAACCAAATCAATTAATACTTTCCGGTGGCGAACTTGGCGGCTGTCTTGGGCATCCTTCCGGTCAAGAATTTCCTGTTTAATTTTACCGATTTGATCCATTGGGGCAACATCCATCGGACAAACCGTATTGCACATAAAACAACGGGTACAGCCCCAAACGCCCTGAGTCCCCTGATTATATTTTTCCAAACGAGATTCTGTTTCAAAGTCGCGAGAATCCGTCACCATCCGGTAAGCTTTAGCTAAAGCGTGGGGGCCTACAAAATCTGGGTTCACTTCACGGGCATTGCATTCAGAATAGCAGGCACCGCATAAAATACAATTGCCTGTTTGATTCAGTTTCTCTCGCTCTTCGGGTGTTTGCAGAAACTCTCGTTCCGGGACTTGCCTTGCACCAGTGCTGACATAGGGTTCAACAGCTTCAAGGTGATCCCAAAAGCTGTGCATATCTACCACCAAATCCTTAATTACAGGCATATTGCCCATTGGGGCAATGGTAATTTCTGGGATGGTATCTGAGGTATTTCTCGTCGTATCTGAGGTTGTAGCACTTGCCGCTATCTGTTGCAGCCTTTGCAGTTCACTGCCCACATTTTCCTTGCAAGCTAGCGCAGAACGACCATTGATTCGCATTCCGCAGCTGCCGCAAATTGTGTTGCGACAATTCTTGCGAAAAGCTAAACTTCCATCCTGCTCCCACTTAATACGATTTAAGCAATCCAGAATTGTGTTGCCGGGATCAACATCCAGTGTGTAAGTCTGAACTTGAGGAGGAGAATTTTGCTCCTGCCTAATGACCTTAAAAAGGACTTGCATGATTAAAGGCTCTTCATTCTCTCATCTTCTAGTCTAAGACTGAAATCAGCACTGTGTAGGCAAGCACAACTTTGTTTTACATAGGTTGACTTAGGTGTGCAGCTCTTATTTTTTATGTCCAGAGCAATGAAGACAAAACAGATCAATCCCCGCTTTGTCATCCCAAAGATAGATTTCCGGTAATAGTATACTTTACACTTTAGACTTTATAAAATTATAGAGTCTTTAGTCTCTCGTCTCTAGTCGCTCCTTAAATGACTTGACAAGTGGTAGTAAGAACCTCAACTGTTACCGAACAACCAAATTTTGCAGCAAGACATGAACTTGAGGACTCACCTTGTAAAAATCGTTTGTTGGGCTGAGTAAGTTAAATATATATTTTTTATGTACTCAAATATTGGCAGAAGACTCTCTTTACTATACTGTAGATTGAAGTGTATTTTGTAAGACGATGACTGAAACCGCAACATCTCCATTGACAGGGAAAGCACTGCTTCAAAAAGTAAAAGAGCTTTCAAACTTACCACGGCGAGAAACAGCAAAACGCTGTGGCTATTACACCGTGACTAAGAACAACCAGACTCGTGTCAACTTAACAGACTTTTATGACGCAGTTTTGGGTGCTAAAGGTGTTCCTCTCGATCCAGAAGGAACAAAAGATGGTCGCGGACGCGAACCAACCTATCGTGTAAGCGTACACAAAAACGGTCAAATTGTTATTGGTGCAACCTACACTGAGGCAATGGGATTAAAGCCTGGTGATGAGTTTGAAATTAAGCTGGGCTACAAGCATATTCACTTAATTCAGGTGGATGGCGATAAAGCCCGGGCAGCGGAAGATATGGAGGAAGATACTGAAGACGAGGAAGATGAGGAATCTTAGGCAGTAATAGTTACTGGTCTAGGGGTGCTTTTGACAAAACAAGCTATTTCATCTGAAAGAAAATTAACTGGCTTTCCTTAAAGGGGATTGTCTAGTGTTTTGCTAATACATCGGAGGGCTATTGCATAGTAGCTGCGTGGGTTTATGCTCGCCCTCCGAAAGTATACAAGGCAGTGTTTTCGCTTTCCTTAAGATGTTAAGCTTGTGCCAATAAAAGCTGTCTTGACAATGGTTATTTTTGACCAAATAAAGCGGTTGCTGGCGTTACTTGCAGAAGCAGCCGCTGTGTGGAAAGCGATCGCTTTTTTCCTTGTTTGGCTAGTTCTTTGGTTGCCAGTGGCGATTCCTCTGGCAAAATTTCTGAAATGGCAACCCCCTAAGCCATTGGCAGTAGAGCAAAAGCTACCTTTATTAGCTTCGCTTTACTTAATTGCTCCACTGATTGTGTGGGGTGCTTCTTTGGTGGAGGGGATGCCTTTTTCAGATTACGGCTTGAATTGGAAAGCTTCAGTTTTAGTTTCACTGGGACAAGGCTTAGGCTTGGCTGTGCTAAGCCTGGTGGTGGTGTTTGGCATAGAAAAAGCCTTAGGCTGGATAAATTGGCACTGGGAAGAAGATCAAAGCTCTCCAGAGGTAGAGATTCAGTCGCCCAAAATTGGATCGGTAGTGGGATCTATCGTGCTACCGACACTATTAATAGGATTGTTGGTAAGTGGAATTGAAGAGTTAATTTTTCGGGGATTTTTGCTTACTTCCCTTGAGCAAGATTATTCAGTTTGGGTAGCGGCAGTAATTTCCAGCTTAATTTTTGCTCTGCTACATCTGGTTTGGGAACAGCAAGAAACTCTACCCCAGCTGCCGGGATTGTGGCTGATGGGGATGGTATTAGTATTAGCTCGTGCTTGTGATGGTGGTAGTCTGGGGTTGCCTTGGGGACTACACGCGGGTTGGATTTGGGTTATAGCTAGTTTGGATACCGTTGGGTTGATTACTTACACGGGTAAAGTTCCAGCTTGGATGACTGGTTTAGGAGAAAAACCCTTAGCTGGTGGGATGGGAATTCTGTGTGTATTGGGAACTGGAGGCCTTCTCTGGGTGTTATTTAACTGAGCCGACAAGCTGAAATAATCTAGAGTAAACAAAGTCTGAGATTGAAGTTTTAGGGGAAGCGATCGCAAGTCAGCCACAATTTATGATTCAGCTTCGGCAGTTGAAAACGTATGACCGAGCAATCTACTGATTACGATAGTCTCTAGAAAGAAGTCATAGAGGAATATTTTCCCGATTGTCGAGAGGATTAACGGGATAAACGATCCATCCGTGCTGAAAACGCTTTTCACACGGGCGATTCTTATTGGTTCTGTGGAAGAATTCCAGCAAGTCTTGGATGAAGTGCTTTCTGGATGAGCGATCGCGCCTTCAACGAGTTGCAGTTAAAATCGTCACTGGATTAAGAGGCGAAAACCGCGTCAAGTTTCCCACAGGTACGGAACGCGATAGCTGCACTTGCAACAACTGGTAATCCCAACTGTGACGGGAAAGCCAATCCAAAGCTGTATTAAGATGTTCTAAAGTTGCTAGTGCCAGCACCAAAACACCACTATAAGTTAGCTGATTATTACAGGTATCGAGAATTTCAGTTAAATTGCCGCCGCTACCACCGACAAAGATGCGATTGGGCGGTGGAAGTTGAGATAAAGCTTCTGGTGCATCGCCATGAATAGAAATTACGTTTTCTACTTGGAAGCGATCGCAATTTTTCTGGATTAAACTGGTGCCAGGAGAGGTTTTCTCAATCGCATACACGCGAGACGTGGGGAACAAACGGGCAATTTCGATAGAAACCGATCCGGTTCCGGCACCGATATCCCAGATAATTTGCTTTGGCTGTAGTGCTAGTTCTCCTAATACGAGAATACGCACTTCGCGCTTAGTCATCAAACCTGGGCGATCGCTAAAACTCAAAAAACTCCGATCTGGTAATCCCAGCATCGGCAAGGATTCTAAATTTAGAGGCAATTCATCCGCCTCTACACGTAGTAATACCACCACATTCAGGGGTGCAAAAGTTTTATCCAGCAGGCTGTCTATCGCAAAACATTGAACCTGTTCATCGACACCGCCGAGATTTTCACATACCCAGAATTGGTAATTGCTGGGTAAATCTAAGGCAAGTAACAGATGTGCGACCGCATTTGGCGTATTCGTCCCATCTGTCAGCACCGCAATCTTCTCCACGCCTTGTTGCAGTGCTACAGTTAACTCGTCAAGCGATCGCCCGTGAGCGCTAATTACCCGCGCATCCTGCCAAGGCACTTTTATTTTATTGAAAGCCAGTTGAATCGAACTCAGATGCGGGTAAAAAGTTAATTGTTCTGCTGGAAGTTCTACAAGTAGCAGCCGTCCCAATCCAAAAAATAGCGGATCGCCGCTGACTAATACCACAATTATTTCTGAAGCACTGTACAAGCAATTGCGAATTTTGTCAATTGCTGCTTTTAAATCTCCTAGTAGCAAACGTTGGGCTGGATGGTGGGGAAAGTAACAGAGGTGGCGATCGCTTCCAATTAGCAGCGTAGCCCGATCCACAATCTGCCGCACAGTTTGTGTTAGTCCTGCTGTGCCATCCAAGCCAATTCCAACAACGTGTACAGTCATAGAAAAGCACAAGGCGATCCCCTATGTCCCCCTTCAAAAGGGGGTCGGCAAAAACTAAAAAAAGAAATACAGAGCTTATATTCCTTCCCCCTGGGTTCTCCACGTCTCTGTGCGTTAACTCTCATAACCCTCCCAAGCTAAGATGAGCAGAGCATTAACGATAGCAGCAGCGACTGGTGAACCGCCCTTGCGCCCTTCGATGCGAATTTGGGGTACGGGAGTGTTAGCGAGTGCCGCTTTTGACTCTAGCACGGAGATAAAGCCCACAGGTGCGCCGATTACCAAAGCTGGTTGTACTGCTGCTTTTGGCAACTCAGTACAAAGAGCTAGTAAAGCGGTGGGAGCATTCCCGATAGCAAAAATCGCGTTGGGAAATAACTCAAAGCAGTGCATCAAACCAGTTTCAGTGCGCGTCTTACCGGGAAGTGGGACGGGTGCTTCTTCAACTGCGGCAATTAGCGGGGTGCCAAAAGTTTTCGATACCATCCCAGCAACTCCCTGTTTTACCATGCCTACGTCTGTGATAATAGGCACGCGATGCTGGAGAGATGCGATCGCATTCTCAATTGCCCCAGGGCTAAATCGAATCAATGTTGCAAACTCAAAATCAGCTGTAGTATGAATCACCCGCCGGACAATCGCATACTCCGCGGGGCTAAAGTTATGTTCGCCGATTTCTCGGTCAATAACTGCGAAACTCTGCTCCAAAATAGGATGATTTAAAAGGCTCATTCAGGGGCGGGTCTAAGGAAGATTTGCTGTTGCCAGATGCTAAGGTTATCTTAAAACCCGCCCCGACAACTTAAAATTCTAAAACAGGCCAGTCAGGGCCGCGGTAATAGTGGGTCATATCGTCAAACTTCCTCAGTTCTGCGCGGTGTGCCAACAGTTCTTGGTAATTTTCTACCCATTGATCGTTAAATTCCGAAAGCTTATTGCATAAAGCTTGGCGATCCAAATCGGGTGAAATATTCCCAAAATATCCTAGTGTAATATGGGCAGTAAAACGGTATTGCTGTTCAACCCTCAAAGCAATCAGACCGGGATTTTGATAAATACAGCGGCGAAACTGCAAAATTCTTTCGTAGGTTTCCTCGTCCTTGGGTAGTAAACCCACAGCGATCGCGCGAGGCATCACTATCAACCCCAGCAATTGCCAGCGTAAAGGATGCCCTAAACTGATTGACGGCTTAGACTGCTCAAAGATTTTACCAATTGCAGAGCGCAAATGTTCCTCAAACGCTGGCTTCTGATTCGCGTGTCTGTAAGCACTGTCCCAAATCAAATCCGCTAAAGTTAAGTGAAAGCTTTCCGGAGGTACTGGTACCAAGAAACCGGAGTCAAACTGCTGCAATAGTTGGTCTTGGCATACCTTCAAGGTTTCGTAAAACGTAGAATTTTCCGAATCATCCCCCCAAGGTGGCGTGATTACCGTATAGCCTGGGAAAGGCACTGGCTGTCTTTCGCCAGATTCATCAGGCTTAAACTTCGGAGACTCCTGTATATGTTGTACTTGGGACTGGTAGGTAGCAGGTAGCGGTAGTCGGGCTACCCGATTTAAATAAATTTGATAACTCTCGTCCAATTTTGATATCCTCGCTCTTTTAAAAGATGCTGTAATGCCAATTTACCTTTACTGGGGAGAAGATGATTTTGCCTTAGAAAAAGCCGTTAATCTCCTTTTGCATCGATTTGTCGATCCGCAATGGGCTAGCTTTAACTATGACAAAATTTCCCCCGATCAAGCCAATGCTGCCATCACCGGACTGAACCAGGCGATGACCCCTCCTATGCTCACCGGTTCGCGTCTGGTATGGTTGACTGATACAACTATATTCCAGCAATGTTCTGAAGACCTGCTGACTGAGTTGGAGCGGACTATACCAGTGCTTCCTGAGTCGTCAGTATTATTACTGACAACGCGAACTAAACCTGATGGTCGTCTCAGATCCACCAAGTTGCTGCAACAGTATGCTGAGATTAGAGAATTTTCTCTCATTCCACCTTGGAAAACAGAAGAGTTGCTAAAACGAGTGCGGCAAGTTTCCCAAGAAGTCGATGTAAAACTGACTCAGGCTGGTGCCGAACTTTTAGCACAGTCTGTGGGAAATGATACCAGGCAGCTTTGGAATGAGCTGGAAAAGTTAAGTTGCTATGCTGGGACAGATGCAAAAGCACTTGATGCTGATGTTATTGCTGCTCTGGTAACATCAACCACCCATAATAGCTTGAAGTTGGCAGAGGCAATTATTCAGGGAAATGCGGCTAAAGCTTCCGGTTTGGTTGCTGACTTGATCGGTCGCAATGAACCAGCTTTGAAGATTGTAGCTACTTTGATTGGTCAATTTCGCACCTGGTTATGGGTCAAACTTATGATAGAGGATGGGGAGCGAGATGAAAGAGTGATCGCTACTGCGGTAGAGATAGGCAACCCAAATCGAGTTTACATTCTGCGAAAAGAAGTCAACCCCTTATCAAGTCGGCAACTTAGTTTAACATTACCCTTACTGCTGGATCTTGAAGTTAGCCTAAAGCGAGGCGCAGATCCCCTCTCGACTCTACAAACTAAAATCATAGAACTCTGCCTGGTGTATCAGTGAAACGTAACGCACCAAAACCCTTAAAATATCTCTCCATAAACGTGTGTTACAGCTTTGGACTCACACACCCTAAATCTGGCATCTGAAAGTGCATCTGTGAAATTTAGGAAATAATTTATAAATGCTTCCTCTTTACCTGGAACTTCTCACCCTTAAAATAGTTCAGAAAATGTAATGCACGTACTGCTTTAGTTTCCTATTTTTGGCTGCACTAGATCATGATGACTTCCTTCTGTTCCCGCCGTTACGTGAATCGAGTCTTATCCCAATGCCTAAGTGTGGGAACTTTCGCCACCCTAAGCCTGCTATTGGGAATCGCACCGGGTATCTCCGGGGGCTACCATACTGTAGAGTTTAATTCTGTGGCATACGCTCAAGCTTCTAATGTTACTAATGAGGAAGTAACTAAAGTTGCCAGAGCTATCTTGGCGATGGAGCCTGGTCGCCAATCTGCCTATAATGACATTAAGAAACTTGTGGGCAGCCCTCCGAATATTATCTGCGGCAGACCTAATACATTGCGATCGCTGCCTCGAAATGCTCAGGCAATTGCCAGAAATTACTGTCAGCAGTCGCAAAAGATTATCCAGAGCAATGGTCTGACAAATGAACGATTCAACCAAGTTACCATTGCAGCGCAGAGCGATAAGGATCTACAAACACGGATTCAAAATGAAATGCTTCGTCTGCAATCTAACTAAGGGCGATATTTGAGAATCTCTTTCTTTTGTCATTATCTTTTTAAGCGATGCTAAATATAACGCAACGCTTGAGTGCCGAGCCTGATGTAGAAGTTAGTTTTACTCTGGCTCTGACAGCCGAGGAGCGTACCCGCAGCCGCTATCGCTTTGAAACGCCTTCAGGTGAAGCTTTGTATCTACGCTTACCTAGAGGGACTGTGCTGCGCGATCGCGATCTCCTCCAATCTGAAACCTGTGATGTTGTGGTGAGAATTGCTGCTAAACCGGAACCAGTTCTCACGGTGACAGCTAAACACCCCCTAGATTTGCTGCGTGCGGCTTATCATCTGGGGAATCGGCACGTACCGATAGAAATTGCTCTCACCTATTTAAGACTATCTCCTGACCCAGTTTTGCAGGCAATGCTGGAACATATAGGGGTGGAGGTACGAGAGGAAATCGCACCTTTTCAACCTGAACCAGGTGCTTACGGGCATTAAAAAGGAACTGAGGATTGGGGGCTGGGGACTAGGTAAGACTTTTTTCCAATTCCCAATTTTCCAATTTCCAATGAGCAATTTACTGTGTCTGTTACAGCTTGCTAGTCCAGCATTGCCAGTGGGTGCCTATAGCTATTCCGAAGGTTTGGAAACGCTAGTTGAGGCTGGTGTAATTGATAATCGGCATCTGGGAGACTGGCTAAAGCAGGAACTCCGCTATGGGGCAATTCGGTTGGAGGCGGCGATAGCGATCCGCGCCTATCGAGGTGCAGAAGCTGGCGATTTGGAGGCTTTAAGTTACTGGAATGCTTGGTTATCTGCTGCTAAAGAAACCCAAGAATTGCGAGAGCAAAGTTGGCAGATGGGGCGATCGCTTTTAAAATTATTTCTGGAACTACAGCCGCAGGTGCAGTTAATGGCCGATGCTGTGGGAAATCCTTGTAATTATGCGATCGCTTTCGGTATCGCCGCACAAGAGTGGCAAATTGAGCTAAAGCAAGCAATGTTGGGATATTTACACAGTTGGGCGACGAATGCGATCGCATCTGGAGTGAAACTGATTCCCCTGGGACAAACCGCTGGGCAACAGCTACTCTTTGAACTGCATCCCACTATAGGTGATGCTACCAATGAAATTTTAGCTTTAGAGGATGACGATCTCAGTAGTTGTGGCTGGGGATTAGCGCTGGCGAGTATGGCACACGAAACCCAGTACACGCGACTATTTCGCAGTTAACGTAAATGGCACTGACTTAACGGTAATTGAGTTCTATCGTAGCTTCGGGAGCCAGAGTTGTGCGCGGGGCGTGGCGTTTGAGGTATGCAATAGCTAATTGCCTTGGTAAAATTAGCCATTAGCCATTAGCGATTAGCAATCCCATGAGTGCATTTCGGGTTGGCGTAGCAGGGCCAGTGGGTTCGGGAAAAACTGCCTTAGTTGAGGCGATGTGTAAGGCGATGCGGCAGAGATACCACATTGCTGTCGTCACCAATGATATTTATACCCAGGAAGATGCACAGTTTTTAGTGAAAAGTCAAGCATTGGAAAGCGATCGCATCCTCGGCGTAGAAACTGGCGGTTGTCCCCACACCGCCATCCGCGAAGACGCTTCCATGAACATAGCCGCCATCGAACAGATGGAACAGCGATTTCCAGATTTAGACCTAGTATTTTTAGAAAGTGGCGGCGACAACTTAGCTGCAACCTTTAGTCCCGAACTTGTAGACTTGACAATTTACGTAATTGATGTTGCAGCAGGTGACAAAATTCCCCGCAAAGGAGGCCCCGGCATCACCAAGTCAGATTTGCTGGTAATTAACAAAATTGACCTTGCCCCTTTAGTGGGAGCTGATTTGGGCATCATGGAACGAGACACCAAGAGAATGCGCGGGGAAAAACACTTTATATTTACAAATTTGAAGACTCAGCAAGGATTAGACGCTGTTTTAAAGTTTATCCGTTTGAATATGGGAGAAATTCCCCAAACAGCAACCTGAACTTACCCTTCAATGATTGTTAAAAATCTGGATTTTGTATCCAAGACTACAATGTTTTCCTAGACCATCGCTCTAATATCACTCCTTAGCTGTGTATGTTCTCTATCATTGGGCTGATGAAGCCAGGAGTACAGGATTGGTATGGCAAAGCGATTAGGGCGACGTAAATTTCTTCTATACGGTTCTGCCACTCTAGGAACCAGTATTCTTCTCAAGGCTTGCAGTGGGACTTCCACCACTAATCCCAGCAGTCCAACAGCTGCTTCTCCCTCTCCCGGCGCGACTACCGTAGCCGCTGCTGGTGGAGGAGACACCATTAAAGTCGGGATTTTACACTCCCTCAGCGGTACGATGGCAATTAGCGAAAAAAGTGTCGTCGATGCCGAAATGTTAGCAATTGACGAGATTAATAAAGCTGGCGGCGTACTAGGCAAACAAATTCAACCTATTCAAGAAGATGGTGCCTCCGACTGGCCTACTTTTGCAGAAAAAGCCAGAAAATTAATTGATCAAGATAAAGTTGTTACCGTTTTTGGGTGTTGGACTTCTGCAAGTCGTAAAGCTGTACTGCCAGTATTTGAAGAGAAAAAACATATGCTCTGGTATCCCGTACAATACGAGGGACAAGAGTGTTCTAATAATATCTTCTACACTGGCGCTGCCCCAAATCAACAAATTGAGCCTGCGGTTGATTGGTTGTTGCAAAATAAAGGTAAAAGGTTCTTCCTCATAGGCTCCGACTACGTTTTCCCTCGCACCGCCAATACCGTCATTAAAGAGCAATTAAAAGCCAAAGGCGGCGAAACCGCAGGTGAAGACTACTTACCTTTGGGTAATACAGAAGTTACGCCTATCATCACCAAAATAAAAGCAGCACTGCCAGAGGGCGGAGTAATTTTCAATACTCTTAATGGTGATAGTAACGTCGCTTTCTTCAAGCAGATGCAAGGTGCAGGATTGAACCCAGATAAATATCCGGTAATGTCTGTAAGTATTGCCGAAGAAGAAGTTAAAGCAATCGGTACAGAATATCTCAAAGGTCATTACGCTGCTTGGAATTACTTCCAAACTGTGGACACTCCTGCTAATAAAAAGTTTGTCGAAGCCTTTAAAGCGAAATATGGGTCCGATCGGGTAACAAATGACCCGATGGAAGCAGCGTACATTGCTGTTTATTTATGGAAGCAGTCTGTTGAGAAAGCAAAAACGGCTGACGATATAGAAGCGGTTAAAAAGGCTGCTGTAGGTCAAACCTTCGATGCTCCAGAAGGCAGAGTGACACTGGAAAATAACCATCACTTAGCCAAGTTTGTGCGGCTTGGTGAAGTTGCGGATGACGGTCTATTTAAGATTGTCTACGAGTCACCGAAAGCAGTATCTCCTGTTCCCTGGAACCAGTTTGTCGCTGAAACTAAGGGATATGCCTGTGACTGGACTGATTTGAAAAAAGGTGGTAAATATAAAGCCTAAGCTGTCCAATTATTAGCTTGTTGTCCTTTATTCTTATCTATTGCTTTCAGTAAAAGGATAAAGGACAGCTAAAAAAGCTAATAAATTTAAGCAGAGGTAGTAATTGCGTTTTTTTTCATGGGAATAGGTGATTGTTTAATCTCCATGTATTACCCGCTGAAATTTGCATCTGGAATAATATGCTTTATGCAATAGGCTATATGCAATGCAGTTTTAATTAGTAAGTGTACATCCAAGAAAAACTATTCAGCGGTGAAAATAGCTGTAAGTCTTTCAGGCTGGTAATGAGTATAGTCCGCTGATTCTTTATTACCAATTACCAGAAGTGAAGTTAGATACCTATCACCTGCTTATGTAAAAAGGTAAGCTGCAACAAAGGCGATGCAAATCAATTAATTGGGAGAAAGCTAGTGCTGCAAGTAGTGTTAGATGCCATATTTAACGGGATTAGCATTGGTGCTGTTTTACTAATTGCGGCGCTGGGTTTAGCCATTGTATTTGGGCTGATGGGTGTCATAAACTTAGCTCACGGCGAGTTAATAATGCTGGGAGCATACACAACTTATATTGTGCAAAATGGGTTCAAGATGTTGGGAAAACCTTGGTTTGAACTTTATATCTTTTTTGCCCTAATTTTGGCTTTTTTGGTAGCAGCTGCTGTGGGATTAATTCTGGAGCGTGGGGTAATTCGTTATCTTTACGGACGACCTCTAGAAACACTGTTGGCAACTTGGGGTGTTAGCCTGATTTTGCAACAGTTTGTCCGCAGCGTTAACTGGGTGCTGATAATTGAAATTAGTGTATTTTGTATTTTGTTTTTCGGCGCTTTGAAGGTTCTGTCTCGTCGCGCAGATTTTGAAAGAATTCGCCCTTGGGTAATAGTGGTAATGTTACCTGTTTCGTGGGAAATTGCTGCGAGAATAGGTAAACTTTTGGGAGAAAGTTATAAACTGGCTGTGACTAAGGCATGGTTCGGCGCTCAAAATGTTGATGTAACGGCTCCTAGTTGGCTGCGAGGTGGGTTGCCGTTAGGTAGCTTTCAGTTGCAATATGCGCGGCTTTTTATTATCGTGCTAACGATTCTTTGTATTGCCGGAATTTACTTGTTTTTACAACGTTCGTCTTGGGGTTTGAGAATTCGGGCAGTGACGCAAAATCGCAGTATGAGTGCTTGTTTAGGAATTCCTACAGAGAAAGTGGATGCACTGACTTTTGCGTTGGGTTCGGGATTAGCTGGTGTTGCTGGTTGTGCGATTAGTTTGCTGGGTTCTGTGGGGCCAAATACTGGGCAGAATTATATTGTCGATACGTTTATGGTCGTAGTTGTGGGCGGTGTTGGTAAGTTGGTGGGTAGTATTGTTGCTGCGATCGCGATCGGTATGGCAAACTATCTCATCGGTTCTAATACTCTGGCGCTGTGGCTTGCTCCCATTAAACCGCTTTCGGATTTCTTTTCATTTTTCGCTACGACAAGTATGGCGAAGGTGATGGTTTTTGCTTTGATTATTGCTTTTCTTCAAGTGCGTCCGGGGGGAATTTTTCCCCAGAAGGGACGCACGGTTGATGCTTAGAAAAATCTAAAAAACCGCGAAGGCGCGAAGGACGCGAAGAATGAGAAAGAAAGGAGGCCAGTTAGTATTAATAGAGGTAGGAGTGGTCGTGGCGATCGCTCTTATCTTAATCTTGGTGATGCCAGCGGTTCTTTCTGGGTTTCGTCTCACTTTGCTGGGGCGTTTTTTGGCGTTAGCGATCGCTGCTTTGGGTATTGATTTAATCTGGGGCTACACTGGTATGCTCAGTTTGGGGCATGGGGTGTTTTTTGCCCTTGGCGGTTACGCTTTGGGGATGCATTTGCAATTAGCGCCTTTGAATGGCGGTTTACCAGAATTTATGTCACTTTATGGGGTGACGGAGTTGCCTTGGTTTTGGCAGCCGTTTTACTCGCTTGGCTTGACTGCTTCGGCTGTAGTAATAATCCCAGCTATATTAGCCGCAATTTTAGGATATTTGGTATTTCGCAACCGCATTCGCGGCGTATACTTTTCGATTTTAACTCAAGCAGCAACAATTGTTTTTTTCAATTTCTTCAACGGGCAGCAAAAACTTTTTAACGGCACCAATGGTTTAACTAACTTCAAAACTATTTTGGGGTCAACTGTCAGTGATAGTAAGACACAGCTGGTTTTATACACTCTCACAGTTTTGTTTTTAGTGGCATCTTACGTCCTGTGTCGGTGGTTGACAAAGGATCGTTTTGGACGCTTGCTAATTGCTATTCGAGATGATGAAAGCCGAGTGCGTTTTTCTGGCTATAACCCTACCGGATACAAAGTGATTGTATTTGCAATTTCCGCTGCTTTAGCAGGAATTTCTGGTGCCTTGTTTACTATCCAAACAGGTTTAATTTCACCGAAAGCGATGGATATTGCTTTTTCGATTGAAATGGTAATTTGGGTAGCAGTGGGAGGTCGTGCCACTTTGGTAGGCGCAATATTAGGAACGCTGGTGGTCAACTTCGGCAAGACTTTCTTGAGCGAAGAATATCCGGATAGTTGGCTATTTTTCCAAGGTGCCTTATTCCTAATTGTGGTGACAGTTCTTCCCGATGGTTTGATTGGCTGGCTCCGTTATCAAGGTTTAGATAGAATGCGATCGCTCTTGGGATTCCGTAAACAAGTCGCCACATATCCTAGCCTGGAAGCAGAAATTAGCACTCAGAATGATGAGTAAATTTTTTACCGCAAAGGACAACAGAGGTAAGTGCAAAGTTATTGCTTATTCCCTGTCAACCTCTGCACCTTCCTTTGCATCAATTTGCGTTAAAAAATATGAACAATAAAATACTAGAAACTGAAAATGTAACTGTTAGTTTTGATGGATTTAAAGCACTAAACAACCTCAATTTCAACATGGATGTTGGAGAATTGCGAGTGGTAATTGGCCCCAATGGTGCAGGTAAAACAACATTTCTGGATGTCATCACTGGCAAGGTAAAACCGACAGAAGGGCGAGTGCTATTCAAGGGGAGAAATGTTAAAGCTTTCTCAGAATATCAAATCGCCCGTTTGGGAATTGGCCGCAAATTCCAAACCCCCCGCATTTACTTGAATCTAACACCACGCGAAAATTTAGAAATCGCTTGCAATCACAATAAAAATGCTCTCTTTACCCTATTTAGTCGTCCCTCTAGTGCTGAACATAGCAAAGCGATCGCGTTGCTAGAAACCATTGGGTTGACGGCTAAATCAGATATTCTTGCTGGGTTACTTTCTCACGGAGAAAAGCAACGTCTGGAAATTGGGATGTTAGTCGCTCAATCTCCTGATTTGTTGCTTGTTGATGAACCTGTGGCTGGGTTAACTGATGAAGAAACCGAAAACATTGGTAATTTACTTCTAGCTCTAGCTCAAAGTCATTCTATTCTTGTGATTGAGCATGATATGGAATTTGTCCGCCAAATTGCTCGTAAAGTTACGGTACTGCACGAGGGTTCAGTCTTGTGTGAAGGAAGCATTGAGGAAGTGCAGAATGATCCTCGCGTGATTGAAGTTTATTTGGGACAGCAATTAGTGTCTTGATGTTGAATTAAAATTCAAATGCTGCAAATTACTGGTTTAAATGTTTACTACGGTGAAAGTCACATTCTCTGGGATGTAGATTTGAGCGTACCTGCGGGACAAATGGTTTGTCTAATTGGCCGCAATGGCGTTGGTAAAACTACTTTGCTCAAGACAATTATGGGGTTGATAAAGCCCCGCACAGGCACGATTACTTTTGCAGGTAATTTGATAAATGCCAACTCGACCGATCAAAGAGCAAAGCTGGGGATTGGCTATGTTCCCCAAGGACGGGAAATTATTCCGCGTTTGACAGTGAAGGAAAATCTATTGCTAGGTTTGGAAGCTAGACGCGATCGCGCACGCAGTCAAGAAATTCCAGAGGAAATCTTTGCCCTTTTTCCAGTCTTAAAATCCATGCTTTCGCGCATGGGTGGCGACTTGAGTGGAGGACAACAACAACAACTAGCGATCGCACGCGCTTTGATGGGAAAACCGCAGTTACTCGTATTAGACGAACCCACCGAAGGCATCCAACCATCTATCATTTTGGAGATAGAAGCCGCAGTGCGCCGGATTGTTGAATCTACAGGAATTTCTGTTTTATTAGTAGAACAACACTTGCATTTTGTGCGCCAAGCAGATCGTTATTATGCAATGCAAAAAGGCGGCATTGTTGCCTCTGGTTCTACTAGCGAATTGAGCCAAGATGTAATTGAGAGATTTCTCGCAGTGTAATGGCGCGGTTAGCTTTGCACAGAATAGGACAGCACAGAATAGGACAGCTAGACTGTCTAAAAACGATACCATTGACTTGTAACAGGCAATCTTACGAATCTTGATGGCTACCACTACGCAACGCCTCGCACTGCAAGACTTCCTAAAGCTGCCGAATATTGAGGAGTCACCAGCTTGGGAGTTTGTGGACGGACAAGCCAATCAAAAACCTATGCCCACAGCCTTCCACAGCATCTTGCAAAAACGCCTGACGGCTGCAATTGACCAAGCGGACTCATCCTACAAAGCTTTTCCAGAGTTACGCTGTATCCTAAGCAGCAATTCTGTCGTCCCTGACATTACAGTTATTCACCAAGACCGAGTCCCTTCTGAGAATATCGCTGTTGAAGGTGCGCCTGATTGGATGATTGAAATCCTCTCTCCCGACCAAAGCACTACTAAATTGATTGTCAAGATTCAAACTTGCTTGCAGGAGGGGACACAGCTAGGGTGGCTGATCGATCCGACAGAACGGGTAATTATCATCCTATGGCCCGATAATCGGATTGCTCTGTTGAGAAATAGCGATCGCTTGCCTTTCCCCCAGGATATCCCATTAGAATTGACGGTTGATCAAGTGTTTGCCTGGTTACGTCGGGCAAGCTGAGGGTATGTAATGATAAGTCTCAATAGTTGCGGTGGGTAATGCTCACCCTGGATAGCTACACTTGCATTCAGCATAAATCGAAGTAACCTCAAATGGTACAAACACCCGCTAAACCTCTTAGTTTAGAAGAGTTTCTGAAGCTACCAGAAACCGAACCAGCCAGCGAGTACATTGACAGTCAAATTATACAAAAGCCAATGCCGCAGGGAGAACATAGCACCATCCAAGGTGAACTAATTATTGCTGTTAATGCTGTTGTTAAGCCCCAGAAAGTTGCACGGGCATTTCCAGAACTGCGGTATACGTTTGGTGGACGGTCAATTGTGCCAGATGTAGCAATATTCACTTGGGATAGAATTCCCCGCAAGGAAAATGGCGGTGTAGCAAACGTATTTCAAGCGGCTCCTGATTGGATAATTGAAATCTTATCTCCCGACCAAAGCGCTACAAAAGTTATCAAAAAAATTATGCATTCTCTCAAACATGAAACACAGATGGGTTGGCTAATTGACCCAAATGAACAAACTATCTTTGTTTATCAACCTAAGCAACAGCCAGAAGTGTTTGACCAACCAGAACAGCAGCTTCGCGTCCCTTCATTTGCCAATGAACTCTGTTTGACGATAGGTGAAGTATTTAGCTGGCTATTAGAGTAAGAGTACCTGATTTAGTAGTCGGAAAAATGGGGATGATGTGTGATACTAAACGGGAACAATGTGTTTTTAGGAAAGCATACAGCGATTACCTCATGGGCGAAGTCTTCTATACATTGCAAGCGAAACTTTCCTTAGAGGATTGAAATGTCATTAAAAGACTTTAACTTGTCTGACCTGCCATTTGTTTATTTGTTAGAAAAAAGTAATCTACCTAATTGTGCAGCAATCTATTTCGTATCTGACAGTAAAGGCCAAGTCATTTACATTGGTAGAACAGTTAACTTAGTTGCTCGATGGCGAGAACACCATAGATTTAATCAGCTAAAAAGGTTTAATCGAAAAAATCGCATTAGTATTAGCTGGATGGTTTGCAGTAATGATATAAACACTCTTTCAAATCTTGAAAATGAGTTTATAAATTTATACAAGCCACCACTGAATTGGTCGAAAGTAGTATCACCAGTTAGAAGAATAACTCCAGCGGAGATAGCATTACAGCAGAGCCTTCAGCAGCTAGCCAAATTGAACACAATGATATTTGGGTTTGACCCCATCGCTGACGAAGAACCGCCAACAATATACTTGGTTTACCCTGTCTTGGGTAAGCGTGGAATATCAGGCAGCATACGGAGTACATTAAAAAACATCAACAAAAAAGCTAGTGTGTTGAAGTGGAAAGAGTACCACACAGACTCTAAGAGTTCAGGTAAATTCGGATACTGGGAAACCGAGTATAACGGTATAAAAATAGACCTAGCTCCAGCTCAAGGCTTAATTAGCTTTATGGATGATTCGACTCGTAGGACTGTTGCTGGTGTAGAGCTTATGGCTTTTAGTCATCAACAGCTAGAAATACTTCTAGCAGATGTACCAGAGTCGAAAAAGGAAACTTCAGCTTTAGGTGCATTAGAAGATGATCCTATTCCTATAGAACTGACTAATCACCCTCAAACTGTTAAACCACAGCGTAAAGATGTTGTCGAAGTCGAACTCTGGGAGGAATTAGAACCAATGCCTGAAGGTGAAGCTAGAGTAATGACCCGTCAGTTCTTGGATGTGGATGGTATAGAAATAGAGGTGTGTACTAATGCAAACGGTAAGCATTTTGTTAGGCATAATGTTTACTGGTGGATAACTTATGGGCAAAAAAATCCCGATCCACAGCGGGATAACATAATACTCAACTTACAGAATGCGGTAGATAGACTTCCTACTATCAGATGGTCTGGCTATAGGTTTAGATTAGAAACTATTTTGTTCAGCGAGGATGATGTAGAAGTTGAGAGTATATTACTTCCAGTGGGTATGTTTGAAGACCTAATGAAAGACACATCAAAGTTTAGTGGTCTGAGTGAGAAGGTTAGAGAAGAAATCAAAAGCGGTGAATATAAATTCCAGCCAAACGAGAATGCCAATATAAAACTATGTGTGTGGTTACAGCGTAATTCCTTATACTCGCTCCTCCAAACCAACAACAGTTAAACAAACACAGCCAGAGCAAGTGAATTGTGACTCAAGTCGTTTGCAAGCTTGACGATACGATCGCTTCCATGAATTGACGGAAAAATGCGATTGCATATATCAGCAGGTAGAGCTTGATATAGCAGAGTGGTCTACCTTAAGGCTCTACCCGGTTCTTAAGAAATTTTCTAGCGTGAAGGTATAGCCCACTCAAGCATAGAAAAAAGATTTTTATGACAACCGACGTTTCTACTGACATCAACAAGAACAAAAATATTAATGGATCGCTCTTAACTGGCGCTCTCTTGATTGTTTTGGGGATAGTTGCGATCGCTGTGCCTAACGTCTCGACAATTGTCGCTGAGACTTGGATTGCTTTGATCCTATCTAGCGCAGGAGTTGCCAAGGCAGTCTATGCCTTTCAAACCCGCGATCAAGGAGCTTTCATTTGGAAACTCTTATTGAGCGTCCTCTACATTGCCACAGGCGTGATGCTATTCTTTTACCCCTTAACAGGTGTCCTGACACTGACCCTGTTGCTAGCTAGCTTTTTGCTGACAGAAGGTGTATTCAACCTAATCCTGGCATTCCGGGTGCGCCCGCAACAGAATTGGACATGGGTGCTGACAGACGGGATTATTACGCTGGTGCTGGGTGCAATGATTTGGTTCCAGTGGCCCTTCAATGCGCCTTGGCTGATTGGGACGCTAGTTGGTGCAAGCGTTCTCTCCACAGGGGTTTCCCGCGTGATGCTGTCGTTTAATGCGCGTTCTGCCTTGAATCAGTCTAACCAAGCTGCTTGAGTCTAAAGCTCTGGAATCTGGCGTAAGGCGGGTAATGCACTGCAAGAAAATTACCCGCCATCTCGACACAAGCGATCGCATCCTGATTAACTTCTCATTCTCAACCAGCCAAAAATTTGGTCGGCTGTAAATTGAAAAGAAATTGTCTAACACAGCTAAACGATTGCTTCCTTGACACAATTCTGGTTGTTGGTTTAGTAGGAAAATTAGTACAGAGCGATCGCCTGCGCCGCAAATACCGCCGATGAGTAGCGCCTATATGCCAAGATCAACAGAGTAGCGATCGCAAACCTGATCAATGTCTTCAACTCATCCTCCTCTCAATATTCGATTCCAACGCTTGCGCGAGGTACGTACTGCACTACTGCGCCTTCATAAAAGACTACTCGATTCCGAACGTGAGGGTTACGAGCAGTCTCACGGACGCATTCGGTCAAACGGAGAGTTTCTTCGGCTTGTTCTCGAAGATGAATGGTTTACCTGGCTGCGTCCGTTCTCTCAATTTATCGTCAAGATTGACGAAGCCTTAAGTCCAAAAGAATCTATAACATTACAAAAAGCTGACGAGCTGTTAAAGGAAGCTAGTTCCTTGCTTACTCCTTCAGAAGAGGGAAGCGACCGAGAGCAGCGTTACTATCAAGCCATTCAACGCGATCCAGACATTGCATTCATGCACGCACAAATATCAAGGCTATTAGCGACTGAGAGTTAACTGAGCTGCTTGCCTTTTGTCTAAATTAATGACCTATCATCCAAGGGCGTGCATGATGATGATTGTGGTACTTAGAGGATGATGGTTCTGTTGCTTGCGATCGCTTCGCTATCGTTGGTTCTGCACTTTGCTCCACCCGCCGCCGTAAAGCCGAAGGTGTTGTAATCAGTCCTGGTGCTGAGTAAACCCGTTTGGAGATGCGATCGCAAGTAGGACACAGCTTAGGATTAAGCGCTTCACTCATCTTCAACCATTCCTCAAAAACACCGCAGCTTTCACATCGAAATTCGTAAAGTGGCATAACTTTATAATCTCCGTATTAGACATTTTTAGCGGATTGAAACAGCGCTGGAAAGTTGGAGGTTAAAAATTCTAACCTTCAACCTTCCAATTTTCTAACCTTCAACTAAGTTGGCAGAACATTCCGTTCAAAAATTGCCGTTGGAACCGCAATCGTACAACAAGCATTTGGAATATCTACAATCCCACTAATTCGACCTTCACAGGGTGCCGAACCCAACAACAAATACATCTGTTCGCCCGTGTAACCAAACTTTTTGAAGTACTCAATAGCATTTAAACAAGCCCGCCTATAAGCAACGTGAGCATCCAGGTAATATTGTTTACCTGTAAATTCGTCAACTGAAATTCCCTCAAACACTAAATACTCTGAGTAACGAGGTTCAACTGGCCCCGGCTTAAAAATAGGGTTAGTTAGCGCGTACTTTTCTACACCACCCTTAATTAATTCCACATGAAGATCGATGTACCCAGCCATCTCAATTGCGCCACAAAATGAGATTTCGCCGTCACCTTGGGAAAAATGAATATCTCCCATTGAAAGTTTCGCGCCTTCAACATAAACGGGGAAGTAAATCCGCGAACCTTTTGACAAATTTTTGATATCGCAGTTTCCACCATGTTCGCGGGGTGGAACAGTGCGTGCTGCTTCTTTCGCCACTCGGTCATATTCTGCACCTTTCAACGATCCAAGAATGGCATTTTTCGGGTTTGGTAATTCTGCCAAAGCAGGAATTTCCGGTTTCCAAACCGGGCCCCCACTTGCTACCAGTTCAGCTTCTCGTTTGTTCCACTTCGCTAACAGTTCGTGGGAGGGGGCGCAACCAATCAAACCAGGGTGTGGAATTCCCGCAAATTTCACATCGGGAATATGACGGGATTTTGTATAAATTCCTTGAATATCCCAGATTGCTTTCTGTGCTGTTGGATAGTGATCTGTGAGGAAACCGCCGCCATTTTCTCTGGCAAAAATACCAGTAAAACCCCATTCGTAATCGGGAAGTGTTCCCACGTCCAACAGGTCAACTACAAGAATATCTCCCGGTTCGGCACCATTAACATGAATTGGCCCGCTCAAAACATGAACAACTGACAAATCTACATCTCGAACATCGTCAGAACTATCATTGTTTCCAATTTGTCCGTCTGTCCAATCTTTGCATTCTATGCGGAATACATCGCCAGGATTAACAGAAACTACTGCCGGAATATCAGGATGCCAGCGATTATGACCAACGATATCCTGTTCTGTAAATGGCTTTTTTAGGTCTACTTTGAAGAGAACTTCAGGCATTGTCTTTCCCTTTTGTTTTGTATGGGTTTAACCTGAGAGAGTTAACGGTTTTGGAGCTTATATCATGTTTGAGATATTTTTTGTGCTTTTTTGTAAAAAAGCACAAAAAATATAAAACTATGTATTGCATCAATTTTTATTAATGCTTAGCTGGTAAGCTGACAGAAAATATTTAAAAATAAAATTTTTTATCTGGCTGTAGTAAAGTATACAAATGTACTTTATACTTTTTATATTAATAAAAGTAAACAAACTGAGTAAAAATATAAAGAAAAGGTTGTTTTTTCGCTAGTATGCAGGAAAATAGTTTAATAGAAAAAGGATTTTCGGTTAAAGTTAGTTTGCAGGGAGCCATAGTCCCAGTATTTTTGAAACCTTAATAAGAATATTTTTTGGCTAAACCTTGAGTTGGTATTAGGAAATCCGGATACTCAAGAGTATTGGCCGAAAAATTTTACCTAGTATGGCATAGAGAAACAAGATGGTTCACAATCGAGGAATCAGCGATCGCCATCGTTCGTTAAAATGCTATAACCACTTCACCCCTACAGAAGCTAAACTGTGGAAAGCCTTCAAAGATATTACCCCTCGTGCGACATCACGCGGCACCCAGTTAAATCGAAAATGTTACAGCGGCTGCAAAAGCTTAAACCAAAGCTGCTAATTTTTACCTTTGGAGCATCATTACTGCCAGTCATGTTCCTGAGTGCTGTGGCGTGGCGATTTGTGCAGCAGCCGCTTGTTGACTTAGAAAAAACCAGGCTCGACGATCAAGTATTAGCCTTTCGCGGATACACAGCTGCTACTGAGAAAGGGTTACAAAATTTATCCTCAGGCTATGCGCTTTGGAGCGATCTGTTTAATGCCATTAGGCAGAAAGATCGGAATTGGATCAAAAAAGAGGTATCAGATCAACTCCTGCTGTCTACCGATGTAGATGCGGTGGAAGTGATTAGTAGTTCTGGAGAGGTTTTGGGAGAGCGGGGTGACGCTTTGCGGATTCCTACTGTGGTTGAACGAGTCAGAGCCTTAACCACAACTGGCAAGTTTGAGGCGGAATTGATTGATACTAGATCGAATCAAATGTTGCTGCTATCAGTAGCGCCCATCTACCGCAGCGACGCTACAGGTAAATCACCCGGAACTTTGATTTTGGGTCAGAATTTAGATGAAGTGTGGTTGCGTAAATTTCTCAATTTCTCCCAACCAACTACTAAGCTAAAAATCATTTCTTTAGATGGTAAGCCGCTAGTTTCTAGCTATGCCCAAGCCAACATCGACTCTTGGGAAACGACTAATTTAAAGTCGCAGGTATTACCGCAAATTAAAAAAGGCGAACCAGTTTATCGAATTGAACCGGGGTCTGGTTTGAATACAATTTATGCTCCCATCACTTCGGGAGATAAACCTATAGCAATTGCCAAAATTCAGATTGTCTCCAAGTATTTTAATCAAGCATCCATCAACCTCAGCCGCGCGATCGCGGTTGGGTTGGTTTTAGCTATTATGCTTTCAGTAGCGATCGCGCATCTACTTTACAAACAAATCGGCCAACCGATTATCCAACTAGCAGAACGTAGCAAAACCCTAGCTGCTGGCGATTTGAGTTCCCCAATTCCCGGTATTCATGCAGGTGGAGAACTCAGTCAACTTGCTAATGCCTATCAAGAAATGGCCCAAGCGCTCAAAACTCTAATTGACAACCTAGAGCATCGAGTTGCAGAACGCACTCAGGAACTAGAGCAAGCGCGTCAAACATTAGAAGACCGAGTGCATAAGCGAACGCACGAGCTTTGGAAAAAGAATTACCAATTGCAGCAAACTCAGGATCGACTAGAGCATCTTAACAAGGAATTAACTATCAAAGCTGAACAATTGAGCCAAGCCTTATCTCAGTTAAAAACAGCACAATCTCAACTGATTCAAACTGAAAAAATGTCTGGTTTAGGTCAATTAGTTGCGGGAATTGCTCACGAGTTTAACAATCCTATTAATTTTATCTACGCCAACCTAGTTTATGTCAATGGTTACACAGAAGAGTTACTTGAACTCATAAACCTATACGAAAAACGCTACCCAGATCCGGAAATTAAAGAACATACAGAAGCAATTGATCTGGATTTTTTAACCACCGATCTGCCTAAAGTAATAGGTTCAATGAGGTCAGGCGCTGACCGAGTTCGGGAGATTGTCCAGTGCTTGCAAAACTTCTCCCGCCTCGACCAATCCGGTATCAAGCGTGTTAATATTCACGAGGGAATTGATAACACATTGCTGATTTTGCAGCATCGCTTACATTCTTCAGGCGACAGCATAGAAGGCGACAGTCTCAATATTGAAGTGATTAAGCAATACGGTAACTTGCCATTAGTGGAATGTTATCCGGCGCAGCTAAATCAGGTCTTTATGAATATCCTTGTCAATGCCATTGATGAATTAAAAAATCTCAAACCCCACCCTAATAAACAAATTACTATTAATACGGAAGTTGGGGAAAGAAACCAAATCTTAATTACAATCAAAGATAACGGTTCTGGTATTCCTTTAAAAATTCAGTCGAAGGTGTTTGACCCATTCTTCACAACAAAACCTGTTGGCAAAGGCGTAGGTTTAGGATTAACGGTTTCCTATGAGATTATCGAACAGCATCAAGGAAAAATTAAAATAATTTCTGAACCAGGACAGGGAACAGAAGTAGTAATTGAGTTACCGCAGGAAATTAAACAATACAGTTGATAATATTAAATCTATCAGCAATCAGCAATTAACAATGAACGCTGGATGGCATGGCAAACTTAACTTAGTGTACGCTCAACGGGGAGGTACTACCCAGCTAATCCACTCTCAACATCAAGCGCCCCTGAAGGTGCAGCGACCGTTTTATCCTGAAGGAGAAGAGGTTTGTCATAGTGTGATTTTGCATACAGCTGGGGGAGTTGTGGGAGGCGATCGCTTATCCATCAACTTGCACCTCGAAGACAATGCACGAACCTTAATCACCACAGCAGCCGCAGGTAAAATTTATCGCAGTAATGGGCTACAGGCAAGACAAAATATTGAAATTGAGGTAAATGCTGGTGCTGGTGTGGAGTGGCTACCGCAGGAAACTATTATTTTTGATGGTGCGATTTATCGACAAGACTTGAGAGTAGAATTAGCTCTAGGAGCAACCTGGCTCGGTTGGGAGATTACGCGGTTTGGTCGCAGTGCTAGGGGAGAAAGATTTTGCTCTGGAGAGTGGCGATCGCATACCGAAATCTGGCAGCAAGGACACCCCCTCTGGATCGAACGGCTTTGGCTACCCGCAAGCGAAGAAATCTTCAACAGTCCTCACGGCTTGGCAGGACAGCCAGTTGTCGCCAGTCTCGCTTGGGTGGGACAATCGGTGTCATCGGAAATTGTAGAAAAGGCGCGAAACTTGTGGCAAGGACAACCCCACCAAGCAGGTGTCACCCGGCTACCGCTTGGATTATTGTGTCGCTATCGTGGTAGTTCTACCGCCCAGGTGCGAAAATGGTTTACAGACATCTGGCATTTGCTGCGTCTATCTTTTAGCGAACGTCCTGCCTGTATACCTAGAGTTTGGCAGATTTGAACGAACCACTTCAGGCATAGAGAACGCAGAGGAGTTTGAGGGAAATTAATGCAACTCACGCCACAGGAAAAGGACAAGTTATTGATTTTTACGGCTGCCTTGTTAGCAGAACGCCGCAAGGAAAGAGGCTTAAAGTTGAATTATCCGGAAGCTATTGCCTATATTTCTGCGGCAATTTTGGAAGGTGCCAGAGATGGACGCACTGTTGCAGATTTAATGAGTTATGGCACAACGCTGCTAACGCGAGAAGATGTGATGGAAGGTGTATCAGAAATGGTGCATGAAGTGCAGGTGGAAGCAACATTTCCTGATGGCACAAAACTGGTTACAGTTCACAATCCAATTTCTTAGAAGGTGTCTGTGAGTAATTTAAGAAGCGATTTATATTCAGCCTTCTACTATACAGATCCGGCTCCCATAGTTGAGTTTCTGCAATGGCTAGCTGTTTCCTATAATGTATCAAATCCGCCACAAATTCTAGATATCGGCTGTGGCCCAGGCCGAATGCTGCCTGAGTTTGCCAAATTAGGCTGGGAAACAACAGGAATGGAACCCGATCCAGATTATTTTTTCCAAGCTACTCAAGTAGCAGAATCTTGGGAAAACGTAACCGTACAGCCTGGTGGATTTGGTGATATTGATGCAGAAAAAAAATTCGATATTATTGCCGCCATTAATGGCCCTTTTTACTACTTGCTAAAGCTTGAAGACAGAATTGATGCCTTACAGCGAATGTTTCAATCGCTGAAACCTGGGGGTATTATGTTCCTGGCTATGGCTAATTTTTTGTGGATTCTTAAGAATTTTAAACCACAAATTAAGAGGACAACAACTGTCAACGGCAAAAAAATTCAACTAGTCGTGAATCACTCTATAGACTTTCATAATAGCATTTTTATTGCTGAAGATATTTTCAGCAATGATATAGAAGAAGAAACGTTTAACATTTTTAACGACAATCCTGAAGAAATAGTTGACCTTGTTGAAGTTAGTAAGTTTGCCATAATTCAACCTTCTGAGTTGCTGTATTTTGTTCAAAAGACAGGTTTTAAAAATATCCAAACTTATAACAGTTACAAGGCTAGAAAAAGCGAAAAATTAACGAGTTCGCATATGATGCTTTCTGCTCAAAAACCGATATAGAAAATTTGTAGCGGTAAGTTGAGGGCGTGGCGTTTGAGCAAAAAAAACATGCCAGCTATTTTTCAGTAAATTATATTAGTTAAATTCACCTTTGTGATGTCTACGCATAACATACCTCCAACCTGCTGAAAAGGGGGTAATCAACTGACTTTTGTAGACATAAACTGGAACCGTTTCAGGGGTAATGCTTTGTCTTGAATTTCATATTATTTAAGAACTGTTTTTTAGAAGTTATTGCTAACAAATAAATTAGCCTTGCTATAGTAAATTGACGCGATTTCAAGGGGAATATTTGTAAAAAAAGGGTAAATGGAAATTAATGCGCCTTATGAGACGGTAGAAATAAGCGTAGCAAATACGAGTAATGCTCTCACCCCAGAGATTTGAAAAAAATCCGGAATAATCTGCTGACGGAGGAATATCTGATAAAAGTGTTACAGAAATGATACATAGGGTAAACGCATAAGCAACATTCACCGCTAAACTAAATTAGTCAGAACACATATAATACCTATTTGCTAGAAATCTTCTAGCGTTACATCTGTGCAGGGTGCTAGGAAAGTTTCTAATAGGGAAGGCAATTTTTTGTATTGTTCTTTACGTATCGAATACTGCACCGGAATAATTACCCATGAATTTTTTTCTAATTAGAGGGTTGCGCTCTGTCTGGCTCAATTTGCCAATTCGCTGCCGAGGAACTATCATCCTGGCTATTCCCGTGAGCTGTCTGCTTTTTTCGCTTGGCCCGTTGTCATGGCTGCAAAAGAATACAGTGCAGGCTCATTACCATGTCCAACAAGCGCAGCAGATACGTTTTGAAACTCATCGCCTGCTCAATGCTTTGGTGGATGCAGAAACAGGTATTCGAGGATACAGTCTCACTCGTCAGCCGGAATTTTTAGAACCTTATTCAGCAGCGATCGCAACTATTCCTAAATCATTGGACAAACTAAGCGATCGCGTTAAGTATAAAGAGCAGCGTCAACGACTCCAGAAGATTGAAATTCAGGCGCAGCAACGGATGGAGATGTTAAAGAACACTCTTAACGCTATCAACGATGAAACAACCTCCCCATCTACCCTGAAGAACTTGCTTTTCCAAGGCAAATCCTTAATGGATGAGACTCGTCGGCAAATCAGTATTTTTCAGGAAGAGGAAGAGCGTCTGCTAAAAGAACGCAACCAGCTTTTAAAGCGCCAGCAGAGCCTCACTCAGATGACACTGGGTTTATCCGCCATCATTGGCATTATTGGCGCAATTACAGCAGCTTTTCTGTTTGACCGTCTCGATCGAGAACTAAAATTTCGGGAAGCTGATTTACGCGAACGAGCGATCGCATCTCAAAACCAAGCCGAACAGCTTAATATAACTTTGCAAGAACTACAAGAGGCTCAAGCTCGACTGCTTCAAACCGACCAACTAATTCAGACAGAAAAGATGTCCAGCCTCGGTCAAATGATTGCAGGCGTTGCTCATGAAATCAACAACCCAGTTACATTTATTCACGGCAATTTATCCCACGTCGCTCAATACACCCAAGATTTACTCGACCTTTTGGAACTCTACCAGCGCTATTATGACCAATCAAATCCTGAGATTATCGAGCTGGCAGAGGCAATTGATTTAGAATTCCTTGCCGAGGATTTACCCAAAATTCTCATATCAATGAAAGTTGGTGCTAATCGTATCCGACAAATCGTTTTGTCATTGCAAAGCTTCTCCCGGCGAAATGAAACTATTCGGAGAGTTGTTGATATCCACCAAGGCATTGACAGCACCCTACTAATTTTGCAGCATCGTTTGAACGCTACCGCCTCGCGTCCCTCTATTGAAATTGTTAAAGAGTATGGCACACTCCCCTTTGTAGAGTGTTACGCCGGATACTTAAACCAAGCGTTTATGAATATTTTAAGTAATGCGATTGATGCTGTTGAGCAATACGAGGTGGAGTTTTCCCCAGACCAAATGAAGCAGCATCCCAGGCGAATCGTGATTCATACACAATTGAATCAGGCTAATAGAGACCCTGATGGCGATCGCGTAGCGATTCGGATTATTGATAATGGGCCTGGAATACCAGAAGAGATTAGAGGACGCATATTTGACCCGTTTTTCACAACCAAAGCAGTAGGACAGGGGGTGGGATTGGGGCTATCCACTAGCTACCAAATTGTGGTAAATAAGCATGGCGGGGAGCTAAAGTGTTTTAGCAAACCTGGACAAGGTACAGAATTCTGGATTGAAATCCCAGTGACACCTCCGGCAAATTTATCTGTTGACGATATTAGCTCGTTACATCATTTACAAACGTCGTCCATGTAGCTTTGCAAATAAAAAACCTTAAGTGATTGGAGTTTAATATGATTCCAGGTGAAATCATTGTACAAGACGGAGAAATTGAACTCAATGCAGGCCGTCCCACCTTCAGAGTAATAATTGCTAATTCAGGCGATCGCCCGATTCAAATTGGTTCCCATTATCACTTTTTTGAAGTAAATGAAGCCTTAGAATTTGATAGAGAACAAACCAAAGGAATGCGGCTTAATATCCCAGCCGGGACAGCAGTACGCTTTGAACCAGGAGATGAAAAAGAAGTAGAATTAGTACCCTTTGCAGGTAGCCGTCAAGTCTACGGCTTCAATGCCAGAATCAACGGTTCGCTATAAACTTATAAAACGCTTTCGTAACGCCAAAGATATCGGTAAGAAACTCCGCGTACCTTTGCGTTAACCTCCCTTGTACCTTTGTGTTAAAAATAAAAGGAGTGAAGCATGAGTTACCGCATGGATCGCCGCGCCTACGCCGAAACCTTTGGCCCCACAGTAGGCGATCGCGTTCGTCTCGCTGACACAGAATTATTTATCGAAGTCGAACAAGACTTCACCACCTACGGGGATGAAGTGAAATTTGGCGGCGGCAAAGTTATCAGAGACGGGATGGGACAATCCCCAATTTCTAACGCTGCTGGTGCTGTAGATTTAGTAATAACCAACGCCTTAATTCTAGATTGGTGGGGAATTGTTAAAGCCGATATTGGCATTAAAGACGGGCGAATTTTCAAAATTGGTAAAGCGGGAAATCCCTATATTCAAGACAACATAGATATTATTATTGGCCCCGGAACCGAAGCACTTGCTGGCGAGGGGATGATTCTCACGGCTGGCGGAATTGACAGCCACATTCACTTTATTTGTCCGCAACAAATTGAGGTAGCGATCGCATCCGGCATCACCACCATGATCGGCGGCGGTACTGGCCCCGCTACGGGTACAAATGCTACCACCTGCACCCCTGGCCCCTGGAACATTTACAGGATGTTACAAGCCGCCGATGCCTTTCCAATTAACCTGGGTTTCTTGGGCAAAGGGAACAGCAGCCAGCCGGAAGGATTGGTAGAGCAAGTTTTAGCGGGAGCGATGGGCTTGAAGCTGCACGAAGACTGGGGAACCACACCAGCAACAATTGATACCTGCTTAAGCGTTGCTGATGAATATGATGTACAAGTAGCAATTCATACTGACACCTTAAACGAAGCTGGTTTTGTGGAAACTACCATCAATGCTTTTAAAAATCGCGTTATCCACACATACCACACGGAAGGAGCTGGGGGAGGTCACGCCCCGGACATCATCAAAGTTTGCGGCGAAGCCAACGTACTACCTTCTTCCACCAATCCTACACGTCCTTACACCGTCAACACCCTAAATGAACACCTAGATATGCTGATGGTCTGCCATCACCTCGATCCAAGCATTCCCGAAGATGTCGCCTTTGCCGAGTCCCGAATTCGGCGCGAGACGATTGCGGCTGAGGATATTCTGCACGATTTAGGCGCATTTAGCATGATTGCCTCAGATTCACAGGCGATGGGACGAGTGGGTGAGGTGATTATTCGCACATGGCAGACGGCGCACAAGATGAAAGTACAGCGGGGAAACCTCTCTCCAACCCCCCTTCTACAAGGAGAAGCTCAAGAAAGGGCAGATAATTTTCGGGCAAAGAGATATGTAGCAAAGTACACTATAAACCCGGCGATCGCTCACGGAATTTCTCAGCACGTCGGTTCAGTAGAAGTGGGGAAACTGGCTGATTTGTGCCTCTGGCGACCAGCATTTTTTGGTGTGAAACCAGAGATGGTGATTAAAGGGGGAGCGATCGCATACTCGCAGATGGGAGATGCCAATGCTAGTATCCCCACCCCGCAACCAGTGCATATGCGTCCGATGTTTGCCAGTTTTGGGGGTGCGATCGCTGCTACCTCCCTCACCTTTATTTCCCAAGCTGCCTTAGAAAAAAACATCCCCACTCAACTTGGTTTACAAAAGCCAGCAGTTGCGGTAAGTGGTACGCGGCAATTGAGCAAGCGGGACATGAAGCTTAATGATGCTCTCCCTCGTATAGAAGTAGACCCTGAAACCTACGAAGTTAGAGCCGATGGAGAATTACTCACTTGCGAACCCGCAACCATCCTACCCTTAGCGCAACGCTACTTTTTATTTTGATTTTTTGTCTGTTGTGCGTTGTCACCCAATGGTCAAGCGCCAAGACAACCGATCAATCTTTCAATACCAAAAACCCTTGTGCGTTTACACGATATTGTTCACCCACATAGCCAGTGCGTTCATAAAGAATTTGGTGAATGTGCTGGTCTAGCTTTGCTTCGTCAGGAATCTGGGGGCGATAAAAGTTTTTTATTTGTTCTTCAATGCCCATATCATCAAGGCGATCGTGGAGTTTAGTTTTTTTCCCTGAAAAGTAAGCATCTCGCGCAGTTTGATCGTTCAAAAAGCTGATAACAATCGGTAACGGAACGCCACCAATAGTCATTCTACCGCTGCTAAGCATTACTAACCCAATCGTGGTACAAATAAGCACAGAAAAGTAGATGCCCGTTACAAGTTTTACAGGGCCTTTGGGGGAAGGACGGCGATTTGGAGCTTTTTTGTTGCCGATGGTTGGGCTTGATGGAGAAGCAGATCGACCCATACAGATTAACTTTGAATTTTGCTTAAATCTACAACACCGAGTTATGCTGTCAATCTATCGATAGTTATATACAGATTTAATTTGGCGGATGTGTCAAGCCGAATAAGGCATATTAATACTTAGCTACTTACTGGGAATTATGCAAGATGGCAGAGAAACTTATTTGCCGCTGATGGTTGCAATCGCTTTTCAAACAACTTTTACAAAACTGATGACAATCTACAGTTCACGAAAATTGAAATCCCCAGAGGGCAAAAGATTGTATTCTTCGAGTTTTATCTTTATAGAATTGGAAATACAGCATCGTTTGGCGGCTTTTTCCCAGTTAACAGCCAGATGTATAGGACTCAGAAAAATTTACTGGAGATTGATAATTGGTGAGGAAGAAGAGAAAAAAGTTGCATTACTCTGTTTCCCAGTCCCCAGTTCATAGCATAGGTGGGAACCTGTGAATCCCATGTTGCTTCATCAAACATACGTAAGCTTTTCAGCTATGTCACGGTAGTAAAAATTACTAATCTATTACAGTCTTTAGGTAAAAGCTAAAAAAGCTCAGACTACTTGGTTAAACGGATTCTTAAGAATCCTTCCTGGGAATGAGGCAAAATGATACCTTAGGCGTAAAGAATGATACTTGATAGCTGAAAATTTGAGAAGATTGAATTTTTGATAAGTTTTGTTGTAAACCTACCGTTTCATGAAGAATCATTCGAGTATCACTCAAGCCTCTAAAACTGACCGTATTCTAGTTGTGGATGATTCTCCGGATAATTTGTTTCTCGTTCAAACCATTCTGGAAGAAGAGGGATATCAAATTACATTAGCGGAGAATGGTCGTTCTGCCCTAGCTGAAATCGAACAAGGCCCACCAGACTTAGTATTGTTGGACGTGATGATGCCAGGGATGGATGGCTATGAAGTCACCAAACGAGTACGAGACAATACTAAGTTGCCGTTTATTCCGATTTTACTAATCACCGCTCACGATCACGCCAGTGTCGTAGAGGGATTAGATACAGGCGCAGATGATTTTATTCGTAAACCAGTGCAAGTAGATGAATTGCTGGCACGGGTGCGATCGCTACTGCGGCTAAAACACAGTGTAGACGAACGCGACCAAATTGCTCGTCAGCGAGAAGATTTTGTCTCCTGGCTCACCCATGACTTGCGGACACCGATAGTCGCAGCTGAGAGGATGCTGGCTTTATTTCAGCAAGGAGCATTGGGAGAACTCGCGCCAGGGATGCAGGAAGCAGTCGTTACAATGGCTCGTAGCAACCGCAACTTACTGGCAATGGTCAACACCTTGCTAGAAGTTTATCGCTATGAAGCAGGTCGTAAGACCCTGACTTTTTCCCCCATTGATCTAAAGCAACTGCTTCAGGAAGTTATTGAAGAACTTACTCCCTTAGCTGGGGAAAAAAATTTGTCTTTGGTGCTAGATGTAGGAGATAAGGACGCTCATAATAAACTTAATAGCAAAGTGGTAGGAGATCGCCTGGAACTTCACCGAGTTTTTACCAACTTAATTGGAAATGCCATCAAGTTTACAGATAAAGGCTCAGTCGTTGTCCGAATGGTGCCAGATACTAACATTGTTGACTCCGATACTCCTTCCCTCATTATGGAAGTCCAAGACACTGGCCCTGGTATCCCAGCAGAAGACCAAGCAGTATTATTTGAGCGATTTCGTCAAGGAAACCACAAGCGTTCCGGTAGTGGTTTAGGGCTACATTTATCTCGTCGGATTGTGGAAGCTCATCAAGGTGCAATTGAGGTTAAATCAGAGTTGGGGAAAGGTAGTTTATTTAGGATTCGCCTTCCTGTTCAACACTGACATGAGAGCCTATTGCGGGGGCAAAGGAGTTTCTTCGCCTCCGTTGGCGATCGCATGGCTTATACTGTTGCTATAGCCAGCGCGTAAGCGTTAGCCCTATTGATTTTATAGTAACTAAAATCAAAAATATAAAATCAACTACAAGAAACCAAAATGCTAAAAGTACCAAAATTTAGTGATGTCATAGATAAACAGCGCAATTTTTTTGGGACAGGTAAAACCAAAGATATATCTTTTCGGATTGGGCAATTAAAACTATTAAAGAAAGCGATTGTAGATAATAAAGAAGCTATATTGAAGGCTTTGCAATCTGACTTAAACAAACCAGAATTTGAAGCTTATGGCTTGGAGATAGCATTTTGCTTAGAAGAAATAAATAATGTTCTAAAAAATATTAATAACTGGACAAAGCCAAAAAAAATAAAGGCACCAATTACCCAGTTTTTATCCACAGCAAAGATATATTCTGAGCCTTTGGGCGTGGTTCTGATCATTGGCCCCTGGAACTATCCATTTCAACTGGTAATTGCTCCTTTAGTAGCAGCGATCGCATCTGGGAATTGTGCAATTTTAAAACCTTCCGAAATTTCCCTAAACACATCCCATCTGCTAGCTGAAATTATCCTAAAATACTTTAATCCAGAGTTTGTTGCTGTAGTTGAAGGCGGCGTAGACACCAGTCAGCAGCTACTAGAAGAAAAATTTGACCATATCTTCTTCACGGGTAGCGGTGAAATTGGAAGAATTGTCATGGCGGCGGCGGCAAAACATTTGACACCAGTAACGCTAGAACTAGGTGGAAAAACTCCTTGTATTGTTGATGCAAAAACTCACCTGGAATATACAGCTAGAAGAATAGTTTGGGGTAAGTTTATGAATGCAGGTCAAACCTGTGTAGCTCCAGATTACCTTTTAGTAGATAGAAAAATTAAAAAAGATTTATTAGAGCAAATTAAAAAATGTATTAGCGAATTTTATGGAGAGAACCCGGAAAAAAGTCCTGATTATGCCAGAATTATTAATCAAAAACACTTTAATCGTCTTTGCAAATTTTTAGACAACGGGGAAATTGTAATTGGTGGATATACAAATCCATCTGAGAAATACATTGCTCCCACACTGATCGAAGGGGTTGACTGGCAAGATGCAGTGATGCAAGAAGAAATTTTTGGCCCCATTTTACCAGTAATCGAATATACAGAATTATCGGAAGCGATCGCGCTTGTCAACGCCAAACCCAAACCTCTAGCCCTCTACTTCTTCTCAACAGATAAACAAAAGCAACAGAGAGTCTTACACCAGACATCATCAGGAGGTGCCTGCATCAATGATACAGTCATGCACCTTGCTGTCCTAGATTTACCATTTGGCGGTGTCGGGGAGAGCGGTATCGGTCGTTATCACGGCAAAGCAGGTTTTGATACATTTTCCCATCAAAAAAGCGTTCTCAACAAATCTTTTTTGGTGGACGTGAAGTTAAGATACGCTCCCTACCTTGGCAAGCTCAAGTTACTCAAGTCGCTGATTAAATAGTTATCCGTTGTCCGTTGGCGTTTGAGAGTTCTCAAGTTGTCAGGTTGGATTGTTATAACCTGACAACTCCTTGCTGACTGCTGACAGCAGACAAGTTGTGATTTAGCTCACTCAAAAAGTAACCACTCCATCACGAAAGTTTCCCATAGAACATCACAAATTTCCAGCCGAAGCATCACCAGAAGTTATACAGCCAGACTGAATACTACTTATAACGCCCAAAAGGTAGATTCTATGACCCAAATCTGTGAAGTAGTTAAACGAGTGATTCAAAATGGCTGTTTGACAATTGAAGCCGAAGACCAACTGCGGCAGCTTTTAGCTATTGACTATGACTTAGAAGACATAGAAGCTTTGACAAAATTGCAGCGCGCAGCAATAGCTGGATTTGTCAAGCAAGAGTCACGACAATTAATGAGTACGGCAAAAAAGCTTGCGTAGAGAGGTTATCTGTAACGTCTCTACTCAGTGAGCGAACATACCCGGCGACTGTTGGCGCACCCTGCGCGTTAGAGCTTATTCAAGGGCGAGCAAAAAAAGTTCGGATCGTGTGCCAACATAAATAAAGCCTGCTTGAAGCAGGCTTTATTTATATAACGCAAGGCTGAAGTTATGTTAAGGAAGTGGCACGAAGTGCGCTTTTTAGTTTCTAGCCCTTCGCCTCTAACTAATGACTAATCACCAAGGGCTTAATAGCTATATCTCTCTTCCGCCCACGGCTCCCCCCGGCGATGGTAGCCATTCCGCTCCCAAAAACCCAACTCTTCCTGACTGAGAAATTCCAAACCATTAATCCATTTAGCGCTTTTCCAGGCATAGATGTGAGGGACAACAAGCCGCATCGGGCCACCATGTTCGGCAGGTAATGGTTCTCCAAATAGGGTGTGAGCAAAAAAGTTTTCTTCCCGCACAAAGTCGTCCATAGAGATATTGGTGGTGTAGCCGCCATAGCAGTGTTCCATGATATAGGCAGCTTTCGGGTCAACCTCCACCAGCTTCATAAAGTCTGTAACCTTAACGCCAGTCCACTGCACATCGAGTTTAGACCAGCGAGTAACGCAGTGGAAATCAGCAGTAAAGTCATGTTGGGGCATAGCCATAAAGTCTGCCCAACTGAAAGTTTTTTCTTTTGCCAAACCCCAGACGCGAAATTGCCAGGTATCAGCATTGACGCGGGGAGTATTGCCGTAAGTTAGCACTGGGAAGCCTTTTGTCAGATATTGACCCGGAGGAGTGCGATCGCTATCTGGCGATTCTGGTTTTTTGAAAAATTTTCCTAGCATGAGTCAAGTAGAAAAGCGTTTTAGGTACTATATCTACTATGCACAACAGCTAAAAAAATAGCGCCCAAAGGCGCTCGGACATCCCAGCAGGTCGAATTATTCTTCTTCGGCTTCTTCTTCTTGTGTCGGATACACGAACTTAGAACGCCCGCTCAGAATTGACTTGCCCAACGAGAGGGCTTTCTGAGCCTGAATCGTCGCCTTGTGCTTCCAGGTAGCTTTGCGCTTATCGCGCTTGGATTTTGACGTTTTCTTCTTTGGAACAGCCATGATTGTTAATGAGGCAATCGGTTACAGCCTTCCCATTGTAGAAGATTCCTTGACAAGTGCAATCTAGTTAACCTCTCAAGTTTGCTGGAAACCAATTGGGCAACGACAACTTCATTCTGTAATTACCGTTGTCCATTCGTTCCTGTCGCAGGTGCTGGCGTGGCAGGATTAGGAATATTCTCTGTGGGATTAGGAATATTCTCTGTGGGATTAGGAATATTCTCTGTGGGATTAGGATTGTTCGTATTTCCCCCTGGAAGCGTTGGAGCGGAAGGAAGTGTCGGCGCGTTGGCACCTGTTCCACCTGGGCTTTGTCCAGTACCAGGAGCAGCTGCGGGGGCAGTTCCGGGTGCCTGGTTTTGTGGAGTGCCTCCAGCACCCGCTCCGCCTGGGGTTTGTCCAGTACCGGGAGCAGCTGCGGGGGCAGTTCCGGGTGCCTGGTTTCGTGGAGTACCTCCAGCACCCGCTCCACCTGGGGTTTGCCCAGTACCAGGAGCAGCTCCTGGTGCCTGGTTTCGTGGAGTACCTCCAGCCGGTGGTCGTGGGATATCTCTAACGTTACCTGGAGTTATAGTTGTTGGGGGAGTTGCCCGTGGTGCTGCTGTTGGCGCGGCTGCTGGTGCTTGTTGGGGTGCGGCTGCGGGTGCTGGTTGGGGATCTGGTATTACATCATCTCTAAAGCCGAGTAAAGCTTTGGTACTGGGAAAGTAAGTTGCCCAACGAGAGACATCAGGGCGGCTTCTCCATGCGCCGCGATTGACTTTAAGAGCCAGAATTGGCGCGATCGCACCTTGATTTTGCCCCATAATCATCACCGCAACATCTGTTACTAAGATGTCCCGGTCAAAGCTACGCTGTGCTGCGGCTCTCGCCACCGCCTCGGCTCGGCGAATCAAGCCTTCGTAGGTTTCGTTTGGCTGACCGACCATGCGAAGGTCAATACGAGCGGTGTAAGCTTGGGCAATCTGGGGTGCAAGAGCGCTTGACACTAACCACGTTACTCCCGTACAACCCAAGATACCAACTAAACTCAACGGTGCAAGGAATCGGTGTGCAAAAGACTTCTGGGATCTTTTGACCTTAAACTCGATTCTTGGTAGAGCCTTGAAATTAAAAGAGATAGATTCGCCCACAATCGCCACCTACTTTTTACTCACAGCGTGAAATCGCCAACTTTAAGCGTTATTCTTACTAAAGATAATGCCTTACAAAAATGCAATTTACCTCTATCGTGGCGGAGAACTACTCCAGACTGTAGAGAGATTTTACCGGGAAAGCGATCGCTTTCATTAAAATAACAACACTTCTTGTCGTTGATCTTGAAGCAATGCGCCTTTCATTTCTTTTCGGCTCCACCCTAGCTGTAGCAGCAAGCATCTGGGGAATTGCCAATCCCTCGGCTGTCGCAATCCGACTGGCGGATGGAACAGTTTCTTTTGACAAGTCGCCTCGCCTGGTTAATGCTTCCACCACTTTTGAAACTGTTAATGTGTGGGGAGCTACCTATTATTTCACTGTCGGCTTACCAGAAAATGCTGGTGAACCGCTTCAACGGATTGCGATCGCTCAAAATCAAGGATTTGATGACATCCGATTTCAACTCAAAGATAGCGTGGCATTTGAAGGCACCCCTGAACGTAAAGGTGAGAAGCTAAGACTCAAAGCAGTGACAAAGGACAACAAAACAGGCACTATTACTGTCACCTTCGCTCCCCCAGTACCTCCGGGTAAGACTGTTACTGTTGGACTCGATCCAGTACGCAACCCCTGGACTAGCGGTGTCTACCTCTTCCGAGTTACAGCTTTTCCAGCCGGCGAGAAAGCTTATGGTTTAGATTTGGGTGTCGGACGCTTGCACTTTTATCCGCCCTTCTAGAAGAAAACTGTCCTCTTTGCGATCGCTTCAAAAGCAGATTTCACTAACAAAACTCTCAAAATGTAGCTTTTAAAACCAATTGCCCTATTTTCCGGATACGCTCTTATTGGCAATGTAGCTGTTTGAATTACCTGCATAAAATGGGTAAAATTGCAAGCGGTTAATGCTCTTATTACCATATTTCAAGATCACTATGGCTCAAATTTACGTCAATCCAGCAACTGGCAATGATAACGCTGCTGGCAGTCAGTCAGCGCCTTTCAAAACGATTAGCAAAGCTCTCACTCAAGCTCAATCAGACACCACAATTCAACTGGCAGCAGGAAATTATAATGCAGCCAACGGCGAAGTGTTTCCCCTGAGAGTGCCATCTGGCGTAATAGTTATCGGTAATGAAGCGAACAAAGGCAGCGGCATCTTAATCGAAGGTAGCGGAACCTACAGCAGCCCCAGCTCCTCTGGCGGACAAAATGTGACAATGGTTTTAGGCAATAATGCCCAACTGGTAGGAGTAACCGTTACCAATCTCTCTAGCCGTGGCACTGCCGTCTGGATTGAATCGACTGCCCCCACCGTGAAGAATTGCACCTTTATTAATAGCAAACGCGAGGGAGTTTTTGTTACAGCCAATGGCACTCCAGTAATCAGAGGTAATCTGTTTACGCAAAATCTGGGCAATGGTATTTCCTTGGCAGGGGATGCCAGAGGCGAAATCCGAGGTAATACCTGTAAGAATACAGGTTATGGAATTAGCATTGCTGAACGTGCCGCACCCCTAGTTATAGATAACCAAATTTCGGAAAATCGCTCTGGGATATTCGTTTCTGGTGATTCTCGCCCGAAACTGCGAAATAATCTTAGTGAACGAAATACTGACGATGGGCTAACAGTAATTACTACAGCTTTACCAGATTTAGGTAGTAACTCCGATCCTGGGGGAAACATCCTGCGGTATAACGATAAATTTGATTTGCAAAATACCAGTTCTAACAAGCTGGTTGCTGTGGGAAATCAGATGAATCCGGCTAAAGTTCAGGGAAATGTGGAGTTAGTTAATAATCAAACTCCCCCCGTCGATACAACAGGCGGTGGTGGCGGAGCAGGTGGCGGAGCAGGTGATGGAGCAGGCGGTGGTGGCGGAGCAGGTGGCGGAGCAGGTGATGGAGCAGGTGATGGAGCAGGCGGCGGAGCAGGTGGTGATACTGTTGTTGAGTTAACCGACATTGCCGGACATTGGGCTGCTGCCTTTATTCAGGAATTAGTCGAGCAGAATATTATCAGTGGCTTTCCCGACAAAACCTTCAAGCCTAATGCGAGTATGACACGGGCGCAGTATGCCGCCTTACTGACGAAAGCCTTCAACCCACCTGCGAAACGAAATGCGATCGCTTTCGTAGATGTACCACAGAATTTCTGGGGCTTCAACGCAATTCAACAAGCTTATCGGGGCGAATTTCTCTCCGGTTTCCCTGACAGAACTTTCAAACCAAACCAGAATGTTCAGCGCGTACAAGTGATTGTCTCCCTAGTTAATGGGCTAAAGCTAACTGGTGGCGCTGCTACTGCCCTAAACACCTTTGACGACCGCGCTAGTATTCCTGACTATGCTAAAGATGAAGTAGCAACAGCCACACAAAAACGGATTATTGTCAATCAACCGAACCTTAAAAAACTCAACCCCACCCGCGATGCTACCCGTGCGGAAGTAGCAGCGATGGTTTATCAAGCTTTGGTAGATGCCAATCGTCTACAACCGATTGACTCACCTTTTATCGTTACTGGTTGATTCTTTCTCCCCTGCGTTCCTGGGCTGCGGCCTGGGAACGCTTTTAAGGAGCTTCTGCCTCCCTTTCTTTAATGAAACGTAGGCATTCCCAGGCTCAGCCTAAAACGAGAAATGGTGCCAACACTTTGATGCGATCGCGAAAGTTGACTTACCCTAGAGAAGGCTTTCTCATCCAGCTCATCAATTTCTGAAATGGTGGAACAACTCAAGCCTCGTTATTCTGTTGCCTGGATTAACAAAATCTCTGAAGTGCCTCAAGCCGAGTGGGATGCGATCGCTATGCCGCTGTTGACACCTTTCCTAGAATGGGATTGGCTCAACAATATGGAAACATCTGGCAGCGCTACGGCAAAAGCAGGATGGCTACCCAACCATCTAACTGTGTGGCGAGACAGAAACTTAATTGCTGCTGCACCCCTATATCTGAAAGGGCATAGTTACGGCGAATTTGTCTTCGATCATCAGTGGGCAGATTTAGCTCAACGCTTGGGTGTGCAATACTATCCAAAATTACTTGGTATGTCTCCGTTTACCCCAGCGGAAGGCTATCGTTTTTTAATTGCACCAGGTGAAGATGAGGATGAGCTAACAGAGTTAATGGTAAATGCCATTGACCATTTTTGTTCTCAAAACCGCATTTCTGGCTGTCATTTTCTTTATGTAGATCCTCAATGGAAAATGGTGCTAGAACGTCACGGTTTCATGCCTTGGCTACATCACAGCTACATCTGGCAAAATAACGGGTTTAATACTTTTGATGATTACCTAGGCGCTTTCAATGCCAATCAGCGCCGCAACATCAAGCGGGAACGCAAAGCTGTGGAGAATGCAGGTTTGCAAATGAAAACCCTAACTGGGGATGAGATTCCTAAACAGATGTTTCCGTTGATGTACACCTTCTACGCCGATACTTGCGACAAGTTTGGCTGGTGGGGGAGTAAGTATCTAACAAAGCGCTTTTTTGAGCAACTGCATTCTAACTATCGGCATCGGGTGTTATTTGTGGCGGCATACAATGAGCAGGATAACCGTCAACCAGCGGGAATGTCTTTTTGTCTGACCAAGGGCGACAAACTTTATGGACGCTATTGGGGAAGCTTACAGGATATTGACTGTCTGCACTTTGATGCTTGTTACTATACGCCGATTGAGTGGGCGATCGCGCACAATATCCAATCTTTTGACCCAGGTGCAGGTGGGCGGCATAAAAAACGTCGCGGTTTCCCAGCTACGCCCAATCACAGTATGCACCGATTTTACAATCCACGTTTTGCTCAAATTCTACGCAATCATATCAACGAAATTAACAATTACGAACAACAAGAAATTGACGCTATTAACCAAGAGTTACCATTTGCTCAGCGCGATACCGACAAGCAAATAACTTTTGATTGAACTGACATCTTGCATCTAAAGCAATCCTAAATCATTTATAAACTTCTCTCCTTTCTCTTGCTCTGCATCCTCTGTGACTCAGCGGTTCGTTTAAAAAAGTAGCTGTCATAAGTCAAAAACGATGACACAAGTCAACTTACCCCAAGCCATTGCCGTCAATATCCCACCTACACTAACCCTTACACTCACCCACGAGCAGTTCGTTGAGTTGGCCATTGCTAACCGAGATTTACAATTAGAGCGCACTGCTACAGGAGAGTTAATTCTTATGCCACCAACAGGAGGCGAGACAGGGAATAGAAACCTGGATATGGAGGGGCAACTCTGGTTGTGGAACCGTCAGGCTAGACTCGGTAAGGCGTTCAACTCTTCAACTGGCTTTCATCTCCCCAACGGCGCGGATCGTTCTCCTGATGCAGCTTGGGTGCGTCAAGACAGATGGGATGCTCTTAGCCCTGAAGAACGAAAAAGCTTTGTTCCTCTTTGTCCTGATTTCGTGCTGGAACTACGCTCTGAAAGTGACAACATCAAACCCCTGCGAACCAAAATGAGGGAATACATGGAAAACGGAGCGCGTTTAGGTTGGTTGATTGACCGAAAAAACACGAAGGTGGAAATTTACAGGCAAGGCCAGGATGTGGAAGTGTTGGATAATCCTGTAACTTTGTCAGGTGAAGATGTTTTACTTGGGTTTGTTCTAGATTTAACCGAAGTTTGGAATTAACAATATTAAGTTGCGTAATTTGTGGATAAACTTTTATCACACATAAAATAAAAAGTCAAAACACAGAGTATGAGCAATTAACTAAGTTTGCTGTAGAGCAATAGAAGGATTTAGAGGAATCAGTCGCTAGGCGTTAGCATCAGATGTTAGGTAATAGCGGTTAGACCGCAAAAAAAGAGAGAAGGCATTAAACTGAAAATAGGTAGAAAAATAGTGTGTGGATGATGCCTGATTTTGTATGAATCAAACTGATTTAACTTTAGCGGCAATTGATGATAAGCTTTCCAAGCGTTTTATTAACTTAGATCCGGGCGGATATTTTATTATTTACCTGGATCGGGAAGCTGGAGAAATTTGTGCCAAACATTTCACCAATATAATTAGCGATCGCGGTTTAGCTGTCGATCCAGAAACAGGGAAACCCATCCCCGTAAGAGGCAAGGTGGAACGTACCCACGCAGCGCTATTTACTGGCAGAACCGCTAAGGAACTTTGCGTCAAAATTTTTGAGGAAACTCAGCCCAGCCCGGTGACAATGCTGGATCATGCAGCTTATCTGGGTCGAGAATTTGTTCGGGCTGAGTTGGCTTTAGTTAATCGGCAGGAATACGTTCAGGATTAGCCGGAGAAGCCTTGATAGAAGAAGTAAGTTGCCATCGGAATCACGGTAGCGGCAATCAGTAAGCCAATTACCCAAACGGTAGCGTTGTCAGTGTCAGTTTCTTCTGCGGTTTTAAAGGTTCTGGCTACGTTAAGCGTATCTGTGACTTGAGGGGGGCCTGGGTCTGGCTCTCCTGAGAGTACAGCAACTAAGCGATCGCTTGCATCCGCTAAAGCTTGATTGTATTTATTGCCTTCCCGCAATGGCACCTGTACAGTTTCAGAAGCAACACTCTTGGCAATCTCATCTGTCAGAACAGACTTTACCTTGTCGCCACTGCGAATCGCAGCATCGTTAGTCAGACTATCGATAACCAGTAAGGTTTGATTAGCTTGTGCTTCTTCTGTGGGAAACCATTTTTCAAACAGCTGATTAGTGAAACTTTGCACTGTTTCCCCGTAGTCAAGGCGGTGGATAGTCACAAATCTCACCTGATTTCCGGTAGTTTTAGCTAAATCGTCTAGATTTTTGCTAATTGCACCTTCGTTTAGACGGCTGAGGACTTCAGCTTTATCGAGAATCCAAGCGCGATCGCCTGCGGTAAGATTAGGAATTTGATAAACGCCTGTAGCGTTTGCTGGTGCCGCAACCAGCCCCAATACCAAAACCATTAGGACGATAGGCAGTATCCGCCTGAAAATTTGCCTGAGGAGTTGTCTCATTTGATGAAATTACAAAAATAACGTTTAACAAAAATATTACATAAACGCCTGTAAAACTCACTATAAATTAGTCGGACGTGTTACGTTTAAAAAAACCTTTTGAGCGCTAGTGTCTTGTATGAGCGTGCTAGGTTAAGGAAAATATTCTTGTAGTCGCTCTGGATGGTGTCAGTTATGAGTTCGCCAGAAATTTACAAGGGTTGGCTCATCGAAGCAAGACCAGTGTTCTGCGTCCAAGTTTGGAGTGCTGGCGGCGAGTGTATTATACCCGTTCACAACGCTAAGACAGAGGAAGAAGCCCTCTCCTTGGCAAAGCGCTGGATTGATATGCAATCACAACCGGAAAATAGTCAGCCGAACCCGTTCGATCCTTTTTCCACTGATAGCGACTACGACGACGATATTCCATTTTGAGCTAGAGAGCAACGCGATCTCTGTTGAGAATATTGGCTACAGCATCGGTGCCGTTTGCTACACGCGACGCTAACCATTGATAGAACCTCCACTCAGGATAATGCAAGCGATCGCCTGTTTTCGCCGCAGCTGTAAAGATTTCTTCATGCACCTTAAAGTATTTACATCAAAAAAAAGATTAAAAACTTAACGCATTTTTAAAGCTTAATTTGGGAAATCTATAACTAGAGAGTATTGATTAAGCCAATGAGGAAATAATATGGATGCTGAAGAACTGAAACGGCGTTATGCAGCAGGAGAAAGAGATTTTAGCGGAGAAAATCTCATCGGTGTAAACCTGGAAAAAGCAAACCTGGAAAAAGCAAACTTTTCCGGAGCGTATCTATTAGCTGCAAACCTTAGTAGAGCATTCCTGACAGGAGCAGACTTCAGTGGAGCCTTCCTGCAACGAGCCGATTTAAGTTTTGCCAAAGTGAACGAGGCAAAACTAACTGAAGCCGACCTGACAAAAGCTAACCTTAGAGGAGCCACCCTTGTTAAGTCGCTACTGGTAAGAGCAAAACTGAGCGGTGCCATCCTCACAGCAGTAAACTTACGTTTATCTAACTTATCTGGAGTTAATCTGTGTAGCGCAGATTTGCGCGGAATTAACTTGCGTTCCGCTAACCTGATCGATGCAAACTTGAGTTGGGCAAACTTGAGTGGAGCCAGATTGAGCGGTGCCTTGTTGCGAGGCACTATACTCAACGGAGTGCAACTGAAATCTGCGTTTATGAACGGAGTTGATCTCAATGGCGTAGACTTGGATGGTGTTAACCTCAGCGAAACCAAACTGAGTGGAGCCAACCTGAGTGGAGCCAACCTGAGTGCAGCAAATCTATCTTCCGCCCAGTTGCGCGTCACACTCCTGTCTCGCTCAAATTTGCACGCAGCCAATCTAACTGGCGCATCGCTCAATAAAGCCGACCTATGCGAAGCTAACTTGAGTAAGGCAGACTTAACTGGAGCCAACTTAAGCGAAGCAGACTTGACTGGAGCTATCTTGAATATGGCAAGTCTGCAAGAAGCCGATTTATCGAACGCTGCTTTGCGGGGAGCTTACCTGTGGGGAGCTAATCTTAATGTTGCAGAACTGCATGGCGCAGACTTAACAGGAGCCAGCCTGCGCGGAGCATGTCTCGAAGCCACAGACTGGCGTAAGGCAACTCTTACTGGCGCAACCCTGCCAGATGGAACCATTCACGAATAGAGACATTTTCCGAAAAGGGTCTAATTTAGAGACGCGGAATGAAAGCGTCTCTACAGCCATTGGATTGGGTTTGTTCGCCGTTGGCTAAGCGCTAACGCGCAGGCTTCGCCAACAGTCGTCGAGGATTCTTCAACTACTTTAATGGATCGTATCCCCAATTCATCAGCGAGTAGCGCCAGCGCGTATGCTCCACATCCCCTGATGGTTTTTGAGCGCTGTGGCGATGAACGTAACTAATGACTTTTTTCATGTGCGCTAAGTCATCCTCGCTGTAGTCATTCTTCTGCAACAATTCAATGATACGCTTACCAGACTTGTGACCAGTTGATTCCTCATCGCCATCCTTTTGTCCAACAGCTTTGGAATCTTCCGTCTCCAGCCAAGATTCCAGTTCCTTTGCTGTCATGTTAACTGCTTCTTCAAACTCGCCAATTACCGTTTTTGTATCTTTAGTCATAATTGGCTTTACTCCTCTATCTTTTCTAAAGCATCAGGTTTGTGAGCAGCTTCTTTTCCAGTTTTGTCGCTCTCAACCAAGTATTCCGGGTTATCTTTTGATGCTGCAACGTGATGTCCTTTAATTTCTATAGGTGAGGTAAGCTTTTTTTTCACTTCCCCTGTGATTTCACCTTGAGAAGTCTTCCACTTCACCTTGTCGCCTTTCTTAAATTCGTCAGCCAATGTTTTGCTCCTGCTTAATATTCCTTTACTTGCTTAATTATGTTTGCGGCTGAAAACAAATTAATCAGTCTAGTTGCAGATTAGCAACCTAGAAATTATCCACCAGAAATACGCCTTATGTGCGTGGCTAGTTGCGTGTTAATTTATTAAGTACCCCTAGTTAGCCTAAGGGTTGTATTTACCACAGAAGTCAAAATTTTTCAAATCGCATATTTTTCTTTTAGCGCGATCGCATTCTCTTTTTTACCCCAGCGTCAACACTCCCGTCGCAAAGTTAACCGATAGTGGCAGCCTTTTTAACCACTGTAAACCTAGTAGAGGTTCAGCAATTCCTACCCCTGCCAAAACTGGGATAATGTACTCAACTTCATCTATTACAACTCTTCCCTCATATATATCAAAATATTCCTCACCTCTTGCTGTCTGCATTGTCCAATTATTTTCCCTTAAAGGCCAACCCAAGCTGTCAGCATCTTGATTATCAAGTGCTAGCCAGTCTGTTGTAAAACCCGTATCTAATAACACTTCAATTGGTAATCTTTCTCCATCAGCGGCAATCAAATCAATTTCAAAAATTAGCTCTCCAATCTCGCCGAATTTTCCTAAAATCATATCCTGCCACAAGTGCCTGTCTCATTAAGACGAAAAGTCACAAGCCAGCCACTAGGGTAGTTTAGACGCGCTTTTTGATAAGCTAATTCCTCACTAGCATCGATAAAGTAATCGCCACTATTAGGCTCAATGATAATGAACCAGTTGTAATGATTGTCGATCAGTTGAGGGCAAATTTTATCAAAAAAACTGCGAGCTTTTTGACAACGAGCATTTTTTTCGGCTTCGCGTTTGGCTAACTCTTCTGATGGTGTTGTGTATTCTGGGAATAATCTGCCTCTACCACGAGGACGAGTTGGTTTTGTTTGAGTCATGGCTTGGCTTCCTTATTAAAGGATAAGTGTGGTTTTTATTATTTACTAATGATACGTTACCTATTGTTGGCAATTCCATAACCTCCCCCTCCGGGTGTTTCTATTACAAATACGTCCCCAGGTTGCATTTCAACAACAGAGGTACTTCCTAATTTTTCTAAAGTTCCATCACTGCGTTCAACGCTATTTTTCCCTACTTCTCCCGCGTCACCACCGTGCAAACCAAAGGGTGAAATAAGGCGATGGTTTGAGAGAATTCCTGCTGTCATTGATTCGAGAAAACGCAGACGACGAATAACGCCATTACCACCTCGATGATGTCCATTACCGCCACTATTAGGACGAATAGTAAAATTTTCTAGGAGAACGGGAAAGCGCCATTCTAAAACTTCCGGATCAGTGAGGCGGGAATTTGTCATGTGAGTTTGTACAGCATCAGTACCATTGAAATCTGCGCCAGCACCAGAACCGCCGCAGATGGTTTCATAATATTGATAGCGATCGCTTCCAAAGGTGAAGTTATTCATCGTCCCTTGGGAAGCTGCCAGCACGCCCAGCGCACCGTACAGCGCATCGGTTATAGATTGCGACGTTTCCACATTTCCGGCAACTACAGCAGCAGGATAACGCGGATTTAGCATACAACCTTCGGGAATGATAATTTCTAAAGGTTTGAGACAACCGGCATTTAGAGGAATATCGTCATTTACCAAAGTGCGGAAAACGTATAAAACTGCTGCTTTGCACACTGCTGCTGGGGCATTAAAATTGGTATTTTGCTGTTCAGAAGTGCCATTAAAATCAATCTTGGCGCTGCGAGTATATTTGTTGATGGTAATTGCAACTTGAATCGTACTACCATTATCCAGAGGATAGGTAAAATTCCCATCATTGAGAACCTCAATAACACGACGCACTGATTCTTCAGCATTATCTTGCACAAAGCCCATGTAAGCTTGTACAGTTTCTAAGCTGTAGTGTTCTACCATTTTTTGCAGTTCCTGCACGCCGCGTTTATTTGCCGCAATTTGTGCTTGCAAATCTGCAATATTTTGAGTTATATTCCTTGCTGGATAAGACGTTTGCGAAAGCGCTTCAATTAGTTCTTTTTCCCGAAATATTTCTTCAGCAACTAGCTGGAAATTATCTAGTAAAATGCCTTCTTCTTCTACACTTGTACTGTTGGGAGGCATGGAACCCGGAGTGATACCGCCGATGTCTGCATGGTGTCCCCGCGAGGCGACGTAGAAGAGGGGAAGAGTGGCATCAGCAAAAACTGGTGTAATAACTGTTACATCTGGCAGGTGAGTGCCGCCGTTGTAAGGGTTGTTGGATGCAAACACATCGCCGGGCTTGAGGGCGTTGCCACGCGCTGCAATCAGGCTTGTAACACTTTCACTCATCGAACCCAGATGCACGGGAATATGTGGGGCATTGGCGACTAGCTGCCCGTGTTGGTTAAAAATAGCACAAGAAAAATCTAAGCGTTCCTTGATGTTAACTGAGGAACTGGTGTTTTGCAGAGTGATGCCCATTTGTTCAGCGATCGCGCGAAACAAATTATTCAAAATCTCCAGCATCACTGGATCTTGCGATTTTAGATTTTGGATCTTCAATTTTGGATTGATATCGGCAGAACGCTGCAAAATGAGATGGTTGCGATCGCTTAATTCTACTCGCCAACCAGGTTCAATCACATTCGTCCCCGTTGCCTCCATAATGATCGCAGGGCCAGAAATACAGTCTCCCGGTTGCAAATCTTCGCGCTGATACACCGGAGTCGAGTGCCACGCATCAGCAGCATACATTTGCACAGTATCAAGCGGCACAGGTGCATCCTCTGAAGTACGCGAAATAACTGCCTCCTCCAGAACTTGACTCTTACTCACCACCTCAACCGAAACCGACTGAACAATCAGCGTCTTTTCCGGGACAACAAAACCATAACGCTGGCGGTGCGCCTCCTCAAACCGCCCCCGCATCGCCCCAACATCCCCAAAATCCACCACCAGAGACGAATCACTTCCCTCATACCGCAAATGCACCCTCCAAAAAACCTCCTCCTTCTCTTCCTCAGCGTCCTCAGCGCCTCTGCGGTTCGTTTCCTCCCTCCCCTGCGCCTCTAACTGAGTTAAAACCTGACTCAGCCCCAACTCCTCACTCAGTTTCGCCTCCACCGCCCGTTCCCGAATAGTTCGCACATCAGCCAAACCGATACCATAAGCAGACAAAACCCCAGCATAAGGATGAATAAATACCTGCTTCATCCCCAACGCATCAGCAATCAGACAAGCGTGTTGCCCACCAGCACCACCAAAACAACACAAAGTATATTCCGACACATCATAACCACGTTGAAGAGAGATTTTTTTAATCGCACTTGCCATCTTTTCGACTGCGATCGCTAAAAATCCAGCCGCAACCGCCTCCGGTGTCCGGTTGTCGCCAATGGACACCGCTAGTTGAGTAAACTTTTGCCGCACCACTTCTGCATCCAGTGGCAAATCCCCATTTGGCCCAAACAACTTCGGGAACAACGCAGATTGCAACTTACCCACCATCACATTGCAATCCGTCACCGTTAACGGGCCACCTTTGCAATAACATGCAGGGCCAGGATTTGCGCCAGCTGACTCTGGCCCCACCCGATACCGCGATCCATCGAATTGCAGAATCGAACCACCACCAGCAGCAACTGTATGAATTGCCATCATCGGCGTTCGCAGACGCACACCAGCAACTTCCGTCTCAAAGGTGCGTTCATATTCGCCTGCATAGTGGGCGACATCGGTGGAAGTACCGCCCATGTCAAAGCTGATAATTTTGTTAAATCCCGCCATTCGGCTTGTTTGCACCGCCCCAACAATTCCCCCAGCAGGGCCAGAGAGAATGCTATCTTTACCTTGAAAAGCTTTAGCATCCGCAAGCCCGCCGTTAGATTGCATGAATTGTAAGGACGGGGAAAATCCACTACTGTTCGGATTGGGCAAACCTAACCCCTCTCCCCCTTCCCTACTAGGAAAGGAGGAGTGGCCTCTCTCCTCATAGGAGGGTTGGGGAGAGGTTAACCCAGATATATTGTTTCCGCCCGTACCACCCAACTGACTTGCAACTCGATCCACATATCGCCGCAGAATGGGTGACAAATAAGCATCAACAACAGTGGTATCGCCGCGACTCACCAACTTCATTAATGGGCTGACTTCGTGAGATACCGAGACTTGAGTAAACCCAATTTTTTGCGCCAATGCTGCAACTTGTTTCTCGTGTTCCGGGTAGCGATAACCGTGCATGAATGCGATCGCGCACGAACGAATGCCGTCATCGTATGCTTGTTGTAAAGATGTTGCATACGTCTCTACCAGCGGAATTAACTCTTCCCCTTGGGCGCTGTAGCGTTCCTCCACCTCGATTGTTCGCTCATACAACATCTCTGGGAGTACAATGTCACGGGCGAAAATATCGGGACGGTTTTGATAACCAATGCGGAGGGCATCGCCGAAACCTTTGGTGATAATTAGGAGAGTGCGATCGCCTTTGCGTTCCAGCAGCGCATTCGTCGCCACTGTCGTTCCCATTTTCACCACCGCAATCTGTTGGGAGGGAATCGGTGCATCAGCAGCAATACCCAAAATATCCCGAATTCCCTGCACAGGCGCATCAGCGTAGCGTTCCGGATTCTCCGACAGCAGCTTATGAATCACCAACTGCCCATCGGGACGACGCGCCACAATATCAGTAAACGTACCACCCCGATCGATCCAGAATTGCCAACGGTTATCAAAGGTGGTATTCATCGCTATTGCTCCTCAAAATAAAAGGATTTCTATAGCAATCCTAAGCGATTTGTAAAATGCTACTCAGAGGTCATTGATCAAGAAAATTTTATCGCCCCAACCCTTCATCAATTGCGGAGCTTTTAATAGTATCCAGTTCCGCCTCGTTAAACAGGGAAGAGATGGGATCGCCACAGGAGTAAGAACTGTACTATTAATCGTAATTTTATATATCCCCTTTTAGAGTAATGAATTATTTTTTTTTGCAGCCGTGCCTCTGTTAGTTCGATCAGAGATAAAAGTTTGGGCTGGTATTGGTAATAACAATTCTTAATAAATTGCATTTGTTTTTGCAATCATGGTATTTCATATATATATCTAAGTATAGAAATAAATAGATCAAATCTATAGTAATCATAGATTTTTATCTATATAAGTTTGTAGTCACCTTCTAATCTCCATTCCCCATGCAACTCACGAACCGTATCCATTTCAGGAACCTGCGCGGCGACCTCTTCGGCGGACTCACAGCTGCGATTGTCTCCCTACCCCTGGCGCTAGCATTCGGCGTTGCCTCTGGTGCTGGGCCTGTCGCCGGACTATATGGCGCAGTCTGTGTTGGCTTTTTTGCCGCCCTCTTCGGAGGTACTCCAACCCTGATTTCTGAGCCAACTGGCCCCATGACCGTAATCATGACCGCCATCGTGGCGAGTCTTACAGCTACCAATCCAGAAAACGGCATGGCGATGGCGTTTACGGTGGTGATGCTTGCGGGGTTATTCCAAATTATCTTCGGTATCTTTCGGCTGGGGAAATACATCACGCTCATGCCCTACAGCGTGATTTCCGGCTTTATGTCTGGAATTGGTGTAATCCTAATTATCCTGCAAATTGCCCCATTCCTCGGACAGGCAAGCCCAAAAGGTGGTGTACTCGGTACAATCTCTAACTTGCCCCAGCTTTTAGCAAATATTAATCCTGCTGAGGCGGCTTTGGGAGCGCTGACAGTGGCGATTCTCTTCTTAACACCATCGAAACTGAAGCGTTTCGTTCCACCCCAACTGCTGGCACTGGTAATAGGCACAGTTGTTTCTCTGATCGTGTTCCAAGGCACTGACATCCGACGGATTGGTGAGATTCCAATGGGTCTGCCGAGCTTGATTATGCCAACCTTTACCCCGAATCAACTCACGGTGATGCTAGTTGATGGGGTAATGTTGGGGATGTTGGGATGTATTGATACATTGCTCACTGCTGTGATTGCAGACAGCTTAACTCGCACCCAGCACAACTCTGATAAAGAACTGATTGGTCAAGGTATTGGCAACTTGGTTTCGGGACTGGTTGGTGGATTGCCCGGTGCAGGGGCAACAATGGGTACAGTGGTCAATATCCAAACGGGTGCTAGCACGGCAGTTTCAGGTCTGACTCGTGCATTGCTGTTGCTGGTTGTTGTCCTCTGGGCAGCACCTCTGACGCAGCCGATTCCGATGGCAGTGCTGGCGGGGATTGCCCTCAAGGTGGGGATTGATATTCTGGACTGGAGTTTCCTGAAACGCTCACATCAGGTTTCCGTCAAGGGTTCACTGATCATGTACGGCGTGTTGTTTCTGACTGTGTTTGTTGACTTGATTGTGGCAGTTGGCGTTGGCGTGTTCATTGCCAATATCTTGACAATCGAACGTTTGTCGAATTTGCAAGCTCAAGATGTGAAGACAATTACCGATGCAGACGATGCGATTTTGCTCTCCGAAGAAGAGAAGCAACTGTTTAATCAAGCAGATGGGCGTGTGCTGCTATTTTACTTGAGCGGGCCGATGATCTTTGGTGTGGCGAAAGCGATCGCTCGCGAACACGCAGCTATACAAAACTCTCAAGCCCTGATTCTTGATCTGAGTGATGTTCCTCTGCTGGGTGTGACAGCTTCGCTGGCAATTGAGAATGCTATCAAAGATGCTTGTGATAAAGGTCTTGAGGTGTTCATTGTCGGTGCTACTGAAAAGATCGAGCAACGCCTGGAACGCTTTGGCATTCTGAAGCTCATCCCACGAAATCACCTGGTGCGGAATCGTGTTGACGCATTACGCCAAGCGGTTGCGTTAGTAAATGGACAACCAGCGATGGCGAGAAATACAGCTCAAGGGGACATTGGTGATATTGGATACCAGCCTGCATAAAGCGGAATCCGCCTGTTAAACTGAACTTTGCTTTTAAAAAATCGCTCTACCTCACAGAATCTATGAGGTAGGGCGATTTTTTAGGGCGGAGTTAGTGGGTTTATTAAGCTGAATGCGCTTTGAATTCAGCCTCTTTCTGGCGCTAGGGTGAAATTGCTGGCTGTTATACCGCTGATTAGGAGTAGAACAGCCAAACTGCGATTAAGATACATATATTTCCCGATTGAATAAATAAGCAATCTGCGTCATTAGACTAAGATTTTGCTTTCATTGGTTTAATCTGACATTTAAGATCCACTCCTTCCGGCAATGCCATATATCACCAACCCTAACGATATCAGTTCACAGATTGCAGCATATACTCAGGCGAAAACTCTCTGGGTTGATACAGAAGTTGCTGACTACAAAACCAAAAAACCGCGACTATCTTTGATTCAGGTATTAGATGAATCCACAGACTTGAGTGGCGATCGCGTCTTTATCTTAGATATCTTAGAATACCCGGATATTGCCGATATATTTATAGAAAAAATTATGTTAAATCCGGCGATTGAAAAGGTATTTCACAATTCCAGCTTTGACCTAAAATTCTTGGGTAAAACTAAAGCTAAAAATGTAATCTGCACTTTAGAGATAGCCAAAACAATTCCCTACTATCTGCTACCAGTGCCGAATCTGCAACTGAAAACCTTGGCAGAAAACCTATGTTATTTCCCAAATGTAGACAAAACCCAAAGCCAAAGCGATTGGGGACAGCGACCTTTGACAAAAAGCCAGCTACACTATGCAAAAATGGATCCAGTTTATCTGGCTCACGTACATCATCGGCTGTTGCAATTAACTCAGCTAATTAATCCAAATCCAGCTAACGAAGATTTAACAGCACTTGGTCAACGCTATCGAGAAATTGAGCATGACTGGAAATCGTTGGATACAGAAATCAACCATCTTAAAGACCGAATTAAAGCAGGAATGCAGGCACAGAATTTATCAGAAAGCGATTATTTTAAACTCTCCAGCTATGAGAAAACCACTAAAAAAGTTTCTTTTGACGAGTTGGCAAAATTTGCCCAAGAGCGAGGTATCAACTTAGATTTTCCGATAACGCTGACGCAAAATTTACAAAAACAATTAGGATTGACAGATGGCTTGCCCATACAAGAGGAGAAAAGCATTACCTCACGGCTGAATTTCAAAGAAAAAGAACAAGATGAGACGGATGATGATATTCCGTTTTAGAAAATATAAATTTGTGAAAATGCTACTTTCTTATGTGGGGCAGTCGTTTTACCTGCAATAGCCATAAATAGTAGCTTGGGTTAAGCGATCGCGCAACCCAACTCACACCTTAATGAAACTTACGCGAGGTTCCTCCAATCACTCTACAGAGATTATGGGTTGAAGATCGGGTTTGATATGATGGGTAACACCCACCATACTAACTTTTATCCGGAATAGCATAATACTCTCTTGTAAGCAACCTCCGTAACTCGCCAAATTCTTAAAGAGGTGTATATTATGCTTCCAGATTTATTGAACCGCAAACAGACTCACTTTGTATTGTGGCGACCAGGAAAAATTGACCCACCAGCAACGCTTTACATCGGCAATTTTCAAAAAAATAGTTCAGATGAATTTGCATTTCAAGAATTAGACCTCATTCAATCGAAAGAATTTCCCGAAGTATGGGAAATACCAGCCGCAGATTGCAATTTAAAAAACGGACAAGTGTACTTTTACTGGTTCAAAGTACGCGATACCGATGCCTATCATGGTAAAAATGAAATTTATTACTGCACCGATCCCACAGCTTATACAGTTGATCGACGTTTCATTGCTCCGAAGGGATTATCAGAAGAAGGTAGTAAAGACCCAGCCAGTGTAATACTTTATCAGGATGGAATGCTGATTCCGTGCGATCCGGAGGGGCAAACTGCGAGTTGGCAAGGAGATACTACAGAAAAGCTGCAACCGAATAATCGGCTAGTTATTTACGAGTTGCCTACGCGCTGGACTAAAATTAATTCGGATGGGGAAATTCCCGAAGGAAACGGCACTTTTCGCGATGTACTGGCGCTAGTAGAAAAACAAGCGATCGCGCCTAGTTTTCTTGAAGTTAAAGAACTTCAGCAAGGTCACGCTCATTTAGTTGAATTGGGTGTTAACGCTTTAGAACTTTTACCACCGCAAGATAGCGATGATAAAACAAAGTGGGGCTACGGTACAGCTAACTATTTCGCCGCAGATTTTGATTTAGGTCGCCCGGATAGCCACAATGCACCCACCGCTTCTATTGATTTAGTGGATTTAATCAGAGTTTGTCATCAGTATGGAGTGCGGTTTTTCCTTGATGTGGTGATGGCTTTTTCGCGCAACAATCCTTACCACAACGTCAATTTTCTGGATTTATACATCAAGTTTGGTAGCGGCGATCCAGAACAAGGAAATCGGGATGGATTTGGCGGAGATTTATTTAAGTACAATTATTGGGTGGAAGGTTATCACCCAATTACAGGCAAATTTTCCCGATATGTTCCGGCGCGTGAATACATGAAAGCCCACATTGCCCACTGGATAGATTATTATCGCGTGGATGGTTTACGGCTGGATAGTGTTAATAATGTTAGCAATTATGACTTTTTACAAGAATTCAAAGACTATGCGCGATCGCTTTGGCAAGAACGAAGCGGAAAGGGCGATAAATTTACTGTAATTGGTGAAGAACTAAGCGTACCTCTGGATTTAGTTTATCAAAATCGTCTCGATGGGCTGTGGAACGAAAAATTTAAGCAGATTATCCGCCGGGTAATTTTAGGAAATAGTGCTTTTGATGAACCCAGCTTTGAATGGAGTGTCCGGAAACTCATTGATTGTAGAAACTTAGGTTTTACGGATGGTTCGCAAGCTGTTAACTATCTAACTTCTCATGACGTGGGAGGTTTTGGAAACGAGCGAATTTACAGCTACTTGACTAATAATGGAGTTGTTGACACAGAAAATCGTATTAAATTAGCCTTTGTTTGTCTTCTCACTGCTGTAGGAATTCCGATGATTTTAGCAGGAGATGAATTTGCCGATCAAAATGACTTGTCTACTTCAGATGACCATAAAAAACAAGTTGATCCAGTTAACTACAGCCGCATGGATGATGATTGGCGAAAGCGTATTTTCGGCTACGTTTCCAGATTAGTAAAGTTCCGCACTACTTCTGACGCATTAGCAGTAAACGACACGAACTTTATCCATGTTGATTTCAATGAAGGTAAGCGGGTTATTGTTTGGCAGCGAGGTAAAGACGAAAACTTAGTGGTCGTCGTGGCGAATTTTTCCGAATATGGCACGCCCGATCCTAATAATCCTAACGCTAAGTATGTTGTACCCAATTGGCCGGCAACGCCCCCTGGCAAGCAGTGGAAAGAAATAACACAAGATCGCATCGTTCCCGGAGAATGGGCTGGGAAAGAGCCAATTTTTCCGTGGGAAGCTAAAGTGTACGCGCTAGTTTAATAAAACCCAAAGGGACGCAAAGTAGAATTTTCCTCTGCGTCCCTTTGCGATTACCTTTGCGTTAAAAATTATTCCCCCTTTACAGACGGCGAATACCCTCGCTTAAACCGCGACAAACTCCGGTGAGGAAGTCTAAATCGAGGGTGTCGATGCGATCGCTTGTCTGATGGTAGTGCGGATTTCGCATAAAAGCCGTATCCGTCACCATCATCGCCCGATAACCATTGTCCCAAAAAGGAGCATGGTCACTTAGTCGCGTCTGACGTACAATTAAACCTCTATTAGGGACAGGTAACCACTCCGCTGGCGTTCCAACTTTACGAATATTACTGCTAAGGCGAATCAAGTCAGGAATTGCCGTTAAATTGCCAATTAAAGCAATAAAATTACCCCGATTTGGGTAAAAGCGTTCTAAACCAGCCGGATAGCGTTGCGAACCAGGGGTAGAATCGCAATATCCCAACATTTCTAAAGACAGCATCAAGCGTATTGGTTGCCCTTGTTTTTTCAAATCAGCTGCATATTGCTGACTACCCAATAAGCCATATTCTTCCATATCAAACGCCACAAATTGCATTGGATATTTCGTTGGTTCTGCTGCGAAAATTCTCGCCAACTCCAACAGTGCGGCGACACCAGTAGCATTATCATCTGCACCAGGAGTTCCGGGTACAGCATCATAATGAGCGCCGATTAAAATCGGTGGTTTTTGATTCTTGGCACTAGCTGGTAAGTTCAGGATTAAATTTTGATGGGTTTTACCCCTTATCTGGAATTCATGGGTTTCTACTGTTCCCCACTGTGCCAAATGTTCGCGGATGTATTGCTGGACATAAAAATGTCCAGAACTTGCCAGATAAGGATCGCGATCGCGGACTATCTGCTTAAGATGTGTATGTAGCTGCTCTTTTAAATCCAATTTCTTATCCCTCCTGATTTTCCCACTAGGTGACAAAAATAGTCTCCCCTGTGAGTGCTTATGAGGAATGAACCTCTAGCCAATTAATTAAATCGGTTACATTGGAAAATTCTAAAAATGCTTCTGCCAAATCTTCCAATTGGGAGATAGATAAAGTACGAATCTGTTCTTGCAATTGAGGGGTAATAGTACCAAACCGACGAGTAAGCTGACGCAGTAGCAACGCCACCTCTCCCTCTTGGATTCCCTCTTGGCGTCCCTCTTGGCGTCCCTCTTGGCGGATGTATTGATAGAACTTAGATTCTCGCATAATGTCCTCCCTCAATAATTGACGAATTAAATTATCGTTAAACCGCAACCCCGCGAGAACCCCAGCACAAGCTGACAGATTCGCTCGTTCTTCGCGTGACTCAATCCTAGCGACTTGTGCGGCGACTTGCTCTAGTAAAGTATTAGGTGAGTCACTTTGAGCTAAAGTGGCGAAAGGTAAAAGCGCAGGGTTTGCCAGGAGTGGCGCGGGGTCTTGCTCCCACAGACGAATTACTCGGTAGCGATGTCTGGTATTGACAGCTTCAAACTGCTCGGTAAAAGCAACTTCTGAGGTAGTACGCTTTAAAAATAGGACAACCTGCTCAATGTGACAACCGTACTGGCGATGAAGTCTCATCCAGTAGTCAAGCATCCGCAGTGGTAATGGCGAGTTAGATACTAGTAGGGTTTGAAATTCTACGTGCAGGATTTGGTTATCGGTTTACAGAAATGTTAGAGAATCAGCGCGAATTGGTTCTAGACTCAGTTCAGTTTTCAGTACCTGGATATCGTCAGTGTCAACTGAGAGTAACCAACGGGCAAATTGGCGCGGATACTTTTGGGCAAGATATTTACAAGCGTTGTCGTAGTTCAAGAAAGATTCGGTGTAGATAGATGATTTAAAATATTATTCTCTCACCGAGAGTAACTGATGAAAGTACACAATATAAAGTAGTAGCGTAGGTTGGGACTGAGGATGGGAAACCCAACTATGCCAGTCAAATTCACGTTGGGTTTCTTTCGGGCTTAAGACAACCTACAAACTTATTAATCCTACGCAATTTCGGCTGGCAATGTAAACAAGCCATCTTCACCAGGCTCAAAGTCCAGCACTTGCACCACAGCACTGATATTCAAAGCACCGTAAATGTGAGGAAACTGCTCTCCTGCATCTAATCCTTCATATCGGATTTCTGGCTCTACTTTTTCAGATTCAATACACAGGATAACTAAACCAGTCTGGTAGCGAAAAAAGTTATTAGCTACTTTAATGACTTGCTGCGGTGTTGAGCAATGAATAAAACCCTCAGAGTCTAGAGTATCGCCGCAATATATTTTTGTTGACTGTGCTTCTTTCCATTGTTCGCGCTTCGTGATATGCAATATGATATTCATACAAATCTCAAATTTTAGGTACGTAGTTATCAGGAGTCTCGGCCTCCCTATTCATTCCCAGACCGCAACCTAGGAACGATATTTTTAAAGCTTGGGTAGGTAGGCTTTGTTTATTTAGCTATAATTCCCCTTTGTCGGGGCTATTATTAAACAAATTCTCCTTTTGCTACCATAATCACCTTTCCCCCTACAAATACGTCAATTGAATCAGCATTCTTTTCAGCTTTTAACAACAGCAAGGAAGGTCTGCCAATTTCATATCCCTGTTCCACTCGGATATTAATCGGTTTTTCTCCAAAATAGGAATGCTGCGCTAAATATCCAGCCAAACAACCATTCGCACTTCCCGTGGCTGGATCTTCTGGAACCCCAAGATAATCGGCGAATACGCGCACGCTTAGGTCATTTTCTGCATGGTAGGTTTCCGGACAAAAAACCAGTATGGATTTTGCCTGAGTGGTATCTACAAGCTCAAAGTATTTATCTTTGTTGATTTTGATCCGCTTTAGGGAGGAGTGAGTTTTCAATGGAACGATGATAAACGGAACTCCAGTGGAAACTTCTTGAATTGGAAATCGGTTATCTATCTCGCTTGAATCTAGATTTAAAACTTTGGCAAGTGTATCTATTTCCAAGTTTTGGTTAAAAACAGGCGCTTTTTGCTGCATCCATAACCATTCAACTGCTTGCTCAGCGTAATGCAGGGTTACAGGAATTTGTCCAACTTTTAAGTTTAGATTCAGGGATTCAACTGGTTTATTAATAATTTTCTGCTGCAAGATGTAGGCAGTACCTAGTGTAGGATGACCTGCGAAAGGTAGTTCTTGCTCTGGCGTAAAGATTCGCACGTCATAACCACCTTCGCGAATATCTGGAGATATCACAAAGGTGGTTTCTGAATAATTCATTTCTTTAGCGATTCGTTGCATTTCACCATCAGAAAGTTCACCGATATTGGTAAAAACTGCTAACTGGTTTCCGGTGTATTTTTCTAGAGCAAATACATCCACAATGTAGAAGGTGAGGTTGTCCATATTTGGTAAAAATTGTTGCGTTGTTGCGATCGCTATTACGGTACCCAGAGGCTGGGATCGCCCTAGACTGTACAATTAAGGATTGAGCAGATATACTCTTATTGGAGTTATGTATACTGGGTAACGATTAGCTACCCAGAGTGCATTGTAACCAAATATTTAACTGCTCATGCCATTCTTCGGACTTTTTTGGGTGACATCCTGGTTCAGTTATTTTTTATCGTCTAACCAGGCGTTGTTGAGGGTACCAGATTATTTGTCGGCTGCTCTTCCGTCCAAGGTTTTGTCGGCTGTGGGTAATCCCCTGGAAACTTATAATCCCGTAGTTTTTCCGGCACAATTCAACTTAGGGGGCTTGCATTCTCAGAAATTTAGTGCGGTTTTACCTAGCTTGGGTTTGCAGGCTGGATCGGGAATAGGAGAGCCTCTACCAAACAAAGACAAAGTAAAATCGGCTGTTCAATCTATCCGCTGGATGGATGCGTTAGACAATGATCTCTGTGTTCCAGCGTCAGAGCAAAGCAATGAATCTGCGCCCTTTACACCAACAATTATTTCCAAATCTGCCTCATGGATTGAAGTACCAGGCAGTAGAGTATCAAAGATTAGTTTCCCTCAAAGAATAATGCAGGTTGTGCAGAATTTGTTAAACTGGCCTGCTCGTTTTGAGCCTAATGAAAAAGCAAAGCCTGCGCCTGTTGCTGTGGTTCGGACTCGCTACAAAAGTGAAGCAGGGGAGAATTTAAACAGCTCTAAACTCAGTCAGCGGCGAGGATTTTGGCTGTCATTGGCGAAGGGAAAAAAGAATTCTTCTGGCAAAAAAGCCACAGAACACGAGCAGTTTCAAGTCTGGGTGAAGGGAAATTTGATTGCCGAAATTCCCGACAAAGTTGAAGCTGAAGCTTTTGCCAAGCGTGTAGCGAAACTTTTGCAAAACCCCAATTTGGATGGTTCACAAGTGCAACCAATGCTATTGTATGGGATGCCTGGGGGGAGGTTAGGCAATAACCAGTTGTTTGTCATTGATGAAGCGATCGCATCCAATCTCGATCGCAATGGAGAACTATTGGCAATCGAATGGGTAAATAATCTCCGCGTCGCTTTGGGCGCTGCACCTTTAACCTTGGTAAAAGCACAGGCGCAACTGCACGGATTAGTCTCCACAGATGACAAATTTGAAGGTTTTGCCTCCTGGTATGGAGACTATTTTCACGGGCGCTTAACAGCAAACGGCGAGAAGTATAATCAGTACGCACTAACGGCAGCGCATCCCTCTCTACCGTTTAATACCTTTCTCAAGGTGACAAATACGAAAAATGGGGATGCTACCATCGTCCGAATCAACGATCGCGGCCCCTACATTGCCCCCAGGACGCTTGATTTATCGCGGACTGCGGCACGCTGTATTAAAAGTGAAAAAGCTGGTGTCGTGCCGTATGAAGCGGTCGTTATGAAGCAGCTGTAGCCTAAGCCAAATCCCGTTGATTACCCGCAATGAAGAGTCACCCCAGCCCCTCCCCGGTTGATCTCTCTAGGGGTTGGGAGTGGGGTTCTTTGATTATGGACAACTAGACAGACGGATTTGAAATTATTAGCCAGTAGCAGCGGGCTACTGGCTAATAGCTAAACAGCGAATCGCCTCTAAAAGCCCTCTGGCTTTATTGAGAGTTTCTTCATATTCTTTTTCCGGGTCAGAATCCGCAACCAAACCAGCACCAGCCTGAACTGAAACGGTATGTTTACCGCCGTCTTGGGGGCGGACAACCATCGTGCGGATAGCGATCGCAGTATTCAATTGTCCCTCAAAGTCATACCAGCCATAAGCCCCAGAATATGGCCCGCGACGACAAGGTTCTAATTCCTTAATAATCTCCATCGCCCGAATCTTGGGCGCACCGCTGACTGTCCCAGCGGGGAAGCAAGCTTTAAGTAAATCCCAAGCGGTTTTATCGGGGGCCAGGAGTCCCACAACGTTGCTGACAATGTGCATCACATGAGAGTAACGCTCAATTACCATCAGTTGATCGACTCTCACGGTACCGCTGGTGCAAACGCGCCCCATGTCATTGCGTCCCAAGTCAACTAGCATGACGTGTTCGGCAATTTCCTTGGGGTCTTGAAGTAAGTTTTCCGCAAGGCTGTCATCCTCCTTCGGCGTTTTCCCTCGCGGGCGCGTTCCAGCAATTGGTCTGACGGTAGCGATCGCTTTCCCTTCTGGAGAAAGATCCGCTTTCACCATCACCTCTGGAGAAGAACCAATAATTTGCCAGTCGCCAAAGTTGAAATAAGCCATGTAAGGCGAAGGGTTAATTAAGCGCAGGGAACGATACAAAGCAAAGGGGTCGCCGCTATACTCAGCCGAGAGTCGCTGGGAAAGTACAACTTGGAAAATATCCCCAGCGCGAATATAATCTTTTGCCTTTTGGACGTTGGCGCAGTATTGTTCGCGGGAAGTATTGCTGGTATATTCACTCCCCTCTCCGGTTGGCGGAGTCCATTCTAAAACTGTGTCTTTTCCGGATAAGGGTAGCTGGAGTTTGCTTACCAGTTGCTTAACGCGATCACCAGCTAACTTATACGCAGTAGCCAAATCCACATCAGGATCGCGCAAATCTGCATAAGCGATCGCCCAAATTTTCCGCTTCACCTGATCGAAAATAATCAGGTTGTCCACCTGCATCCACAACCCATCCGGCAAATCCTCTTCAGTAGCTGGATAAATCGGTACGCGAGGTTCAATCCAGTTAATTAATTCATATCCCCAGAAGCCAAACAATCCCCCAATTCCTGGCGGTAATTGAGGCAGCTTTACTGGGTGAAAGGGTTTTAGACAATATGCCAATGCCTTAAACGGGTCGCCTTCAAATGCGATCGCATTCCCGTCCCGATGAATTTGCCTAGTCTTCTCTCCCCTCGCCTCCAACACCCACAACGGATCGCATCCCAAAAAACTGTAGCGTCCGATATTCTCCCCACCTTCCACTGATTCCAGCAAAAAGCTATAAGGCTGTCCCGCGCAGACTTTGTACCAAGCAGACACAGGGGTTTCTAAATCCGCTACCCATTCCTGGTAGACAGGTACAAAGTTGCCTTCTTTAGCTAAATCGGAAAATTGAGTAAAGTCAGGAAAAATCATAAATTTATTGGGTATTGTTCCTCAAGTGTAAAAAACACAATAAGCCTTTCAAACAAATAGGGCAGGCATTAAGAAGGAAAAAGCAATAGGAAAAAGGGAAAAATGAATAATTTTGCCTTTTTACCTTTGCCGTTTGCCTTTTTCTTGCCCACCCTACTATTTTTTATGTATTTTTGAGAACAATTGGGGCTATGTGCCTAAAGTTATGCACAACGGCGTACCGCGCCACAAAACTATCGACATTGACCCCAAAAACGGACGCTACACCTCGTAAGTTTTACGACCGCTAAACTTCACTTTTGGAGGTTCTACATTCTCTCCTAGCCGGCGTTCTTTCTTACCTACATAGGGACGACCGGGGTTTACCTTCTCAGGGAACACGCCATCCTTCGGATGCAGATACTCCATTTCACCGTTAGGGAAGACACGGTAAATTTTGTAGTTGTTGATTTTGAACTTGGCGCGTAGTTGCTGTCCACCCAACATAATGCAATATTCTTTGCGGGCGAGGAACAGCAAGTTTTCGCCTTGCCGCATGATGGCAGAACCACCAGTCGGCATTTCAAACACTTGCTCTTTGGGGCTTGTCCAGGTGATAGCGTACTTTTCTTCGGTTTGGGCTTTTGTTAGCAAGCCTCCGGTACTGCCACCAAATATCGGGGTTTGTCCAGTTAGAGTCTCTACCGTTTCTGGCATAGATTTTTCTCCCAACGTTTTAGGGCATCCTATCACCCAGCAAACGTCTCTATTGCCACTCTGTCAAGAACTGTAACAGTTCGTCATTAGTCAAGGGGTTAGAGGGTGGAAGGTGGAAGGTGGGAACTACAACATTCCCACCTTCCCACGGCTACTGACTACTAACCATTGACTGCTTTGCCACGATGGGAACGGTGAAGTGAAACTTACTGCCTTTGTCCTTACCAGCAGATTCAGCCCAAATCTCACCACCCCAACCGCTGACAATCTGGCGACAAATTGCCAGTCCTAAACCAGTACCGCTAGTAGTTCGCCGCAAAGCGCCTTCTTCCTGATAGAACCGATCAAAAACAGCCTCAAGTCGATTGGGTTCAATACCGCGTCCCGTATCAGCAACAGTAACTTCCAGCATAGAGCCACCATTACTGCTAGCTTTAATGCTAATTTTTCCTTTAGACGTGGTAAATTTACAAGCGTTATCTAGCAGCTTGGCAAGAACCTCAACCAACCACTCGCCATCGGCTCTCACCAAAGGCAGGGGATTGGGGACTTGGGTAATAATCTTTGGCAATTGAGCATCAGAATGACGGGCGCGGATACTGCTGAGGGCCAGATCAATGCACTCTTGCAATTCCAGTGATTCTGGGTGCCATTGTACGCGACCGCTTTCTAACCGCGAAAGGGTGAGGAAATCCTGCACGAGTTTACGCATCCGTTCCGCGTCGGAGAGAGCAGTGTTAAGCATTACCTGCCGCATTTCTGGAGACATATCAGGTTCGGTTGCCAGACTTTCCAGACAGACTTGGATGGTAGATAAAGGGGTGCGTAATTCGTGACCAGTAATGGCGACCAAGTTGCTGCGGGTGCGGTCGAGGGCTTCTAGCTGCTGGTTGAGGTCTTGCAGGTTAGCGTAGGCTTCAGCTTGAATTAAAGCACCACCGATCTGAGTAGCGATCGCTTCCACCAATTCCAGTTCATCTTCCTCACACTCATACGGTGTCCCGCCGCAATAATGCAACTCCACCATCCCCAGCAACCGATCCTGATACAGCACTGGTACCATTAGCCACGAAGAAATAGAAAAATTGCTCACAATAGCTTGTAGCTGGCTATTAGAGCCTGATTTCAACCCATCCCCGACAATCCGAGAATCTGTATGAGTATCAGTTACATACACTTGTTCTCGCTTCTGTACAACTTCCTCAAACAGAGGATTATTCTCCAAAGGCCAAGTCTGACCTAGCGTTGAGACAAGTCGAGAATCCCCGCTACTACTCACACCCAAAAATTCATGATTAATTGTCGTAGCTGTATCCGTTGAGACGCGATATATTAGACACCGACAAGCAAACAAAGCCTGACCCAACTCCTGCACTGCCACTTCCAGAATTTCATCCGGATGTAGCGGCTGCCCTGTATTGCTACCCCTGCGGATGGCAGTGGTAATCGAGTTTACCAAACGCTCTTTGCGTTCCTGAGCAGAAATAGAGCGATAAGCTTTTAGCAGTTTATACTGCCCAGCTTGCAAGTAAGTCAGCAGGCACTCAACAAACGGATCGGGGTTAGTGGCTGTTGCATTTTGAGCTAATAAATTCTCCCCAACCCCTACAATCCGTGCTACCGACGCAATGCCGTAAGCGTTTTGCGCTTGAGCGATCTTCTCTTCCAACTCCGGGCGATACTGTAAAATCCGATTCAGTAACAATCCAGCAACAGTACAGCTTACTTGCCGATCAAAAGTCCAGATTCCCTCAAATCGCCGGGCTGTGTCCATCTCCAAAGGAGCCGACAGGCGAGACTTTTCTCCTCTGGCTTCTTCCTTCTTAACTCTCGTTTCTTCAGCTGTTCTTTCCCGACACACTAAGCAGGTGGCATAGTGCTGTCCTATCACCACTAAGTGCCATTCTTTACTCAAGCCGTCCTCAGGCTCAAAAGCCACAGTTTCGTAATAGCCCGATCCGTTGGTAAAGGATGTTTCCGGTGCCGCCATCACATATACCTGATCCGTCCGTTCAGCAATCCGTCGATACCGATGAGCCTCCTGACGATAGAAACGCTCTCGCTGGAAGCTGGCAATCACTAGATGCTTGTCTAAAGATGCCAGAATTTGGTCTTCCATAGCATGAGAGAGTGCCGTTAAGGAAGACTTGAAATACATTTGGGTTCGCAGCTGAGGCAGGGCCCAGAGCAGCTCTGTCAGCACAGAAGTCGGTATGATCATTAATTTTGCCGAGTTTTGTACCCGTTCTAATGCTTATCGTACAAAACAGCGCTGCATTCTAACTTTTAAATAGGGTTTCTGTATTTATTTGCTACACATTAGATAGCAAAAAGAAAATTATTATTTATCAGTTATTAATTAAAAAATCTTATATTTTCTCTTTCCTCACTCTCCATCCCCTAATTCCTAGTCTTTATAACCATAATCAGCCCTACTTATCAATCTTTCTTAAGTAGGAGCTGATGTCAAATTAGCATAAGAATTATGCAGAAACTTCATTTACATTAATATTTTGTAACTTTGTATACGAATTTCCTCAGTCAGTCCGCATAACTTATCATCAACGAGCGATTGACGAAACACCTGAAATCGGTTTGGGGGCAGTTGAGCGCTAAGTAATGAGGACACACCCATGACAAGCACAGCCACGCCAACAGCAAGTCTGAACAAGTTTGAAAAATTTAAAGCCGAAAAAGATGGTCTGGCAGTAAAGTCAGAACTGGAACACTTCGCCCGCATTGGCTGGGAGGCGATGGACGAAACAGACCGTGACCACCGTCTGAAGTGGGTGGGTGTGTTCTTTCGACCAGTCACTCCCGGAAAGTTTATGATGCGGCTGCGGATGCCAAGCGGCATTCTCACAGCTAGTCAAATGCGGGTGTTAGCTGAAGTCGTGCAACAGTATGGCGAAGATGGCAATGCTGATATTACCACTCGGCAAAACATTCAACTGCGGGGAATCCGGATTGAGGATCTGCCAGAGATTTTCAATCGGTTTAACCAAGTCGGTTTAACTAGCGTCCAGTCTGGGATGGACAACGTTCGCAACATCACAGGGTCGCCAGTAGCGGGAATTGATGCGGATGAATTGTTCGATACCAGAGAACTTGTGCAGCAAGTTCAAGACATGATTACCAGTAAGGGGGAAGGCAACAAAGCCTTCTCGAATCTGCCGAGAAAATTTAATATAGCGATCGCAGGTTGTCGCGACAACTCGGTTCACGCCGAAATCAACGACCTCGCCTTCGTCCCCGCCTTCAAAAACGGCACCTTCGGTTTTAACATTCTCGTCGGTGGCTTCTTCTCCGCAAAACGCTGCGACGCAGCAATTCCCCTAAATGCCTGGGTTCCTCCCGAAGATGTTGTGGATGTATCCAGAGCAGTTCTCGAAGTTTTTCGCGACCAAGGCCCCAGATCCAATCGGCAAAAAGCCCGGTTGATGTGGCTTATCGATGAACTTGGACTCGAAAATTTCCGGGCATTAGTAGAAAAATATCTCTGTAAACCACTGCAACCAGCAGTCGAAAAAGACGAAATCGACTGGGAAAAACGCGACCACCTCGGCGTATATCCTCAAAAGCAGTCCGGCTTAAACTACGTCGGTTTGCACGTTCCCGTCGGGCGTTTGTTTGCCCAAGATATGTTTGACCTCGCCCGAATAGCCGAAGTCTATGGCAGCAGCGAAATTCGCCTCACCGTTGAACAAAACGTCATCATCCCCAACATCCCAAACTCAAGGATGGAGGCATTCCTAGCCGAACCCCTCTTAGAAAAATTCTCCACCAGTCCCCAACCCTTAACAAAAGCACTTGTTTCATGCACCGGGTCACAGTTCTGCAACTTTGCCCTAATTGAAACCAAAAACCGCGCCGTGGCAATGATTCAGGAGCTAGAAGCAGAACTTTCCCTAACCCAACCCGTGCGAATTCACTGGACAGGTTGCCCCAACTCCTGCGCCCAGCCACAAGTCGCTGACATCGGTTTAATGGGGACAAAGGTACGCAAAAACGGCAAAACCGTTGAAGGTGTGGATCTTTACATGGGCGGCAAAGTGGGTAAAGAAGCCGAACTCGGCACCTGCGTCCAGAAAAGCATTCCCTGCGAAGACCTCAAACCAGTGTTGCGCGATTTACTCATCCAGCAATTCAAAGCGGAAATCAAAAATTAGTCAGCAATTAGCAAGAACCAACAAACAAAATGACCAGACTTTCCAGAAGGCAATTCATCATTACCGCAGGAGCAGCTACAGCTGCATCTTTACTCGCTCATGGCTGTAGCTCTGGCCCTACCAACACCTCCACAAGTGCCAATAGCTCCACAGGTGGTTCAGGTTCCTCACCCGCCACCCTAGCGGCTAACGCACCAAAAGTAGAAACACCCAACGCCAAGTTAGGATTCATCGCCCTTACCGACTCCGCACCCCTGATTATTGCCAAAGAAAAGGGTTTATTTGATAAGTACGGCATGACAGGTGTCGAAATCCTCAAGCAAGCTTCTTGGCCTGTAACTCGCGACAACTTGGAAATAGGCTCTCAAGGCGGTGGTATCGATGGGGCGCATATCTTAAGCCCCATGCCTTACTTCATGACCTTGGGTCAGACCAAGAACAAGCAACCCGTACCGATGTACATTTTGGCGCGGTTGAATACCAACGGTCAGGCGATTTCCATTGCCAATACTTACAAAGATGCAAAAGTTGGTTTAGAAAGCAAGGGGCTGAAAGAAGCCTTTGCTCAAGCCAAAGCAGGTGGTAAAAATGACCTCAAAGCTGCGATTACGTTTCCTGGCGGCACCCACGACCTATGGATGCGCTACTGGTTAGCCGCTGGTGGTATTGATCCTAACCAGGATATTTCTGTTGTTCCTATCCCACCGCCGCAGATGGTGGCAAATATGAAAACGGGCAACATGGAAACCTTCTGCGTAGGCGAACCTTGGAACGCGCAGTTAGTTAACCAGGGACAGGGTTACACCGCATTAGTGACAGGTGAACTGTGGAAAGACCACCCAGAGAAAGCTTTTGCCATGCGACAAGATTGGGTGGATAAAAATCCCAATTCTGCCAAAGCGTTGCTGATGGCGGTACAGGAAGCCCAGCAATGGTGCGACAAAGCAGAAAACAAAGAGGAGATGTGCCAAATTGTCTCCCAGGCGAAGTGGTTCAAGGTGCCAGCCAAAGATATTATCGAGCGTTCTAAAGGCAATATTGACTACGGCGACGGTCGTCCAGTGGTTACGGGTAGCCCGCTACAGATGAAGTTCTGGGCAGATAATGCGTCTTATCCTTACAAGAGTCATGACACCTGGTTCTTAACTGAAAACATCCGCTGGGGCAATATTCCCGCTGACACAAATCTTAAGGAACTCGTGGACAAAGTAAACCGCGAAGATTTGTGGAAAGAAGCGGCTAAGGCGCTTGGTGTTCCCAATGCAGAAATTCCTACTAGCAGTTCTCGTGGCATTGAAACGTTCTTCGATGGTGTCAAGTTTGACCCCGAAAAGCCAGAAGAATACTTGAAGAGTCTCAAGATTAAAAAGGCATAAATGGCTGATTGAAGGATAGCTAATTGCTAATTGCTTTTAAACAATTAGCAATTAGTTGATGACTAATAACCAACAATTAGGAAGAAGAATGACTGCTAAAGCTGACCGCCGCCTGCAAACTAACAATCCTCAACAGTTACTGACAAGTTTTTTTCAGAAGCAAGCTAAATATATTGTGCCGCCCCTGGTTGCACTAGCATTGTTTCTGCTAGTATGGCAACTCCTCTGCCCTCCCGGTTCTAAAGGTTTGCCAGGGCCAATCCAAGTGATTGGTGATACTTGGAACCCTTACATTATTAATCCTTTTTTCGATAATGGCGGTACAGATAAAGGTTTGGCATTGCAAATTTTAGCCAGCTTAGGAAGGGTAGCAATTGGTTTTTCTTTATCTGCGATAGTTGGCATAACTGTAGGTATTATAGTTGGGGCGAATGATTTTGCTTATCGGGCTGTAGACCCAATTTTCCAAGTGTTACGTACTATTCCCCCGTTGGCGTGGTTGCCTATATCTCTGGCAGCACTACAACAAAGCAACCCTTCAGCTATTTTCGTGATTTTTATTACCTCAGTATGGCCTATTATTATTAACACAACTGTAGGCGTACAGCAGCTACCACAAGACTACAGAAATGTCGCCAGAGTGTTGCGGCTATCTAAACAAAAGTATTTCTTGAAAATTCTACTTCCCGCAGCAGTTCCTTACATTTTTACGGGATTAAGAATTGGAATTGGTTTGTCTTGGTTGGCGATTGTTGCGGCTGAAATGTTGGTAGGCGGTGTGGGTATCGGCTTCTTTATCTGGGATGCCTACAACAATTCTTTGATGAGTCAAATTATCATCGCGCTTGTGTATGTCGGTATTGTTGGTCTGCTGCTAGATAGAATAGTGGCTTTTATCGCTTCAATGGTAGTTCCAGAAGAACAAAAATAGAGGGTTGGGGACTAGGGACTAGGGACTGGGGACTAGGGACTAGAGACTAGGTAAGAATTATCCCCAAGCCCCAATTCTCAATTCCCAATTCCCAATCCCCAATCCCCAATTCCCAGTCCCCAATCCCCAATCCCCAATCCCTATGTCTTTTGTAGAAATCGACCACGTAGACCGAATTTACCCACTTGCCAATGGTGGCACTTATGTAGCACTTAGGAATGTCGATTTAAAAATTAAACAGGGTGAGTTTATATCTTTAATTGGACACTCTGGCTGTGGCAAATCCACCTTATTAAATATGGTGGCTGGTTTAGATAAACCAACCAGAGGAGGTGTGATTTTAGAGGGGAAACAAATCACTTCGCCGGGGCCAGACCGGATGGTGGTCTTCCAAAATTATTCGTTGCTACCTTGGCTTTCTGTTCGGGAAAATATATCTCTAGCGGTAGATGAAGTATTTCAGAACAAGCCGAGAGGGGAGCGAAAAGGTATTGTAGAACATCACATTGATATGGTGGGGCTGCGGCAAGCGGCTGATAAACGACCGGGGCAGCTGTCGGGAGGGATGAAACAGCGGGTAGCGATCGCCCGCGCCCTCGCCCTGCGTCCAAAAGTGTTGTTGTTGGATGAACCTTTTGGGGCGCTGGATGCACTGACACGCGGCGGTTTGCAAGAAAAATTGATGCAAATTTGCGAGGAAAGCCACGTTACCTCAATTATGGTGACGCACGACGTGGATGAGGCGCTGTTGCTATCAGACCGAATTGTGATGCTGACCAACGGCCCGGAAGCGCATATCGGGCAAATTCTGGATGTGTCGATCCCCCGCCCCCGCAGGCGCATGGACGTGGTGAATCATCCCAGCTACTACGTGTTGCGAAACGAGATGATTTACTTCCTCAACCAGCAGAAAAAAGCCAAGAAGCGCCAGATCCAGGCACCTATGGCAATTTCCCGCAATGGGTTGGAGAAAGTAAATCTGGAAATTGGCTTTATTCCTTTAACTGACTGCGCCCCCTTGGTGGTGGCGAAGGAAAAAGGATTTTTTGCCAAACATGGGTTAGAGGAAGTCACCTTAAACCGCGAACCCAGCTGGAAAGCGATCGCAGAAGGTGTGGGGACGGGACGGCTGGATGCTGCCCAAATGGTCGCCGGAATGCCGATGTCAATGACTTTGGGTGGTGGGGGAAAGCCGCCAGTACCAATTTGTACAGCATTGACCTTATCCCGCAACGGCAACGCAATTACTTTAAGTAAGGAATTATACAATCAAGGCGTTCGTACTCTGGCAGACTTAAAAGGAGCGATCGCCCAAAATCCTGACAAAATTTACAATTTCGCGGTAGTGCATCCAGCCTCAATGCACAATCTGATGTTGCGTTCTTGGCTGGCTTCCGCTGGGATAGATCCAGATCGAGATGTCAACCTCACAGTGATTCCGCCCCCGCAAATGGTAGCCAACCTGAAAGCTGGAAATATTGATGGTTACTGCGTCGGCGAACCCTGGAACTCTCGCGCCGTTCAGGAAGGTTTAGGGTTTGTCATCACTACAGATATGCAGCTGTGGGCTGGACATCCGGAGAAGGTACTCGGATGCAAGGAAGAATGGGCAAATAAATACCCCCAAACCCACGTAGCTTTAATTAAAGCGCTGCTGGAAGCTTGCGAATACTGCGATGACCACCGCCATCGGGAAGAAGTTCTGAAATTACTTTGTAAGCCTGATTATGTAGGTGCTGCCGCCGAACATATTCGTCCCGGCTTTATTGACCCCTACGATCGCGGGACAGGCGAAGAACCTCAGATGATGTTGCGTTACAACCAGTTCTTTGTTGACAAGGCAAACTTCCCAGAACGGGAGGAAGGACTATGGGTGATGACTCAGCTGGCACGATGGGGGATTATTCCGTTCCCGAAAAACTGGTTAGACGTTACAGAACGGGTGCGGCGCGTGGACGTTTATGGGCAAGCGGCACGGGAATTAGGGCTGACAGACATTGGACGCGATCGCGAACCCATCAAAATGTTTGACGGAACAATTTTCAACCCCGACGACCCCCTGCAATACCTCAACAGCGTCAAAATTAAGCGCCCAATCACCATCGAAGAAATCAACATCGACCAATTAGTCATTAGTAAATAGCTAATGGCTGATGGCAAAAACAATAGTAATCCTTCATCCCCCATCCTTCTCATGCAAACTGTAAACAACAGCAACACCTCATCAGTCAGTCCGCAGCCGTCAGCCTTTAGTCCGGTAATTAACCGCGACCCGTATTTGGTAATTGAGAATGTCTCCAAAGTCTATCCTTCTGCCCAAGGGCCATGCACCGTTCTGGATGGGGTAAACCTCACCGTTTACGAAGGCGAATTTATCTGCCTGATTGGTCACTCTGGTTGTGGCAAATCCACACTGTTAAACATGGTGTCAGGTTTCAACAAGCCGACTCATGGGGAAGTGCGCCTGCAAACTGCGACAATTCGCGAACCAGGCCCAGATCGGATGATGGTGTTTCAAAACTATTGTCTCCTGCCCTGGATGACTGCCTTTGATAACGTATATTTGGCAGTAGATTCCGTCTTCCCAGACAAACCCCACAAAGAAAAAGTCGCCATCGTCAAAGAACATTTGGCGATGGTGGGACTCACCGAAGCCGCTGACAAAAAGCCAACGCAACTATCTGGGGGGATGAAACAGCGGGTAGCGATCGCCCGCGCCCTTTCCATACGCCCCAAAGTTCTGATTTTAGATGAGCCTTTCGGCGCATTAGATGCCATCACCAAAGAAGAATTACAAGAAGAACTCCTGACAATTTGGCGGGAACATCGGGTAACAGTCTTAATGATTACCCACGACATCGACGAAGCGCTGTTTCTAGCAGATCGGTTAGTAATGATGACCAACGGCCCAAAAGCTAAAATCGGCGAAATCTTGAATATTCCCTTCTCCCGTCCCCGCAACCGCGCCCAGATCATGGAAAATCCCGAATACTACAACTTGCGTAACTACGCCTTAGACTTCCTGTATAACCGATTTGCTCATGACGATGAATAGTCGGCTAATTGAAGGATTGCTAATAGCTAATAGCAATCCTTGCAGGAGTTGTAAATTCTCTTACTCTGCGCCCTCTGCGCCTCAGCAGTTCGTTTTTTTCATCAAACTAGGACTGCTTAGCCATTAGCAATAAACTATAGACTAATGACAACTGACACTACAAAAACCCTTTGCCCTTACTGCGGTGTTGGTTGCGGACTGGAGGTATCACCTCCAGCACAACCAGGTAAAGCAGTAAATAGGGATAGTCAAGGAACTCCCATCTGGAAAGTGCAGGGCGATCGCACTCACCCTTCCAGTCAGGGTATGGTGTGTGTCAAGGGTGCAACCGTTGCCGAGTCTCTGTCCAAAGACCGACTTCTGTATCCAATGGTGCGCGATTCCCTAGACGAACCCTTCCGCCGCGCCTCCTGGGAAGAAGCTTTAGATCGTGTGGCGAGTCGGATTAAAACCGTTCTCTCGACTCAAGGGCCAGAAGCCGTCTGTATGTATGGCTCTGGACAACTGCAAACAGAAGATTATTATGTTGCTCAGAAACTCCTGAAAGGGTGTCTGGGTACTAATAATTTTGACTCCAATTCTCGCCTCTGTATGTCCTCCGCCGTGGCGGGTTATTCTCAGAGCTTTGGAAGCGATGGCCCTCCCTGCTGCTACGAAGATTTAGATGTAACCGATTGTGCCTTTATCATCGGTAGCAACACGGCAGAATGTCACCCAATTATTTTTAACCGCCTGCGGAAACACCACAAGAAAAATCCCAAGGTGAAAATGATTGTGGTCGATCCCAGAAAAACCACCACAGCGGAAGCAGCAGATTTACACTTAGCGATAAAACCAGGGACTGATATCGATTTACTCAACGGTATCGCCCACCTGTTAATGCGTTGGGGCAGAATTGATACTTTTTTTATTGACGAATGCACCTCCAATTTTCCGGCTTATGCTGAGGTGATTCAGCACTATCCGCCGGAAGTTGTCGCCAAACGCTGCGGCATATCCGTAAAAGAACTGGAAACAGCTGCTCGCTACTGGGCTGATTCTGAGCGGGTGCTGTCTATGTGGTCGATGGGCGTGAATCAGTCTTCGGAAGGGACTGCCAAGGTACGGACTATTATTAATCTACATCTGATGACCGCTCAGATTGGTAAACCGGGGAGCGGCCCTTTTTCCCTGACAGGTCAGCCAAACGCGATGGGCGGACGAGAAACTGGGGGACTTTCCCACATCCTACCAGGCTATAGAGTGGTAAAAAATCCCCAACATCGCGCGGAATTAGAAGAATTTTGGCAACTTCCCGCCGGACAGATTTCGCCTGTTCCAGGTTTGGCGGCGTGGGACATCATCACGGGTCTAGAAACTGGTGATGTCGGAATGCTCTGGATTGTAGCAACTAACCCGGCTGTGAGTTTACCCGATTTGGAACGTTCTAAGGCAGCGTTAATGCGATCGCCTTTTACGGTATACCAAGACGCATATTACCCCACCGAAACTGCCGAATTTGCTCACGTCTTGCTTCCGGCGGCGCAGTGGAGCGAAAAAACTGGGACAATGACTAACTCTGAGCGAGTTGTCACTTTATGTAAGGCGTTTCGTACTCCTCCCGGTGAAGCGAAAGCCGATTGGAAAATCTTTGTGGAAGTAGCACTGCGACTGGGCTTCGGCGACAAATTTCCTTACTCTACCTCAGCTGAAGTTTACGACGAATATGCTCAGGTAACACGCGATCGCGTCTGCGATATGAGTGGCATCAGTCACGCACGACTAGCAGCGCAAGGCCCGCTACAATGGCCCCTCCCAAAGGAAAAGGAATCTAGACTCCCGGCTGTGAAGCGATTGTATACAGATGGCCGCTTTCCTTCGCCTGATGGACGGGCGCGTTTTGGGGCATACCATTCACGCGGTTTGGCAGAACCACCAGATCCAGACTATCCCTATGTCCTAACTACAGGCAGACTTTACGGCCATTGGCACACCCAAACCCGCACGGGACGGATTGATAAAATCAAGCAGATGCACCCGAATCCATTTATTGAGATTCATCCCCGCGATGCTGCCAATTTAGATGTTCAGGAGAATGATTTGGTGGAAGTGCGAACTCGTCGTGGCACATCTCGTTTTCCAGCTAAAGTAACAAAAGCAATTTCCCCCGGAACTGTCTTTGTCCCAATGCACTGGGGCGCACTTTGGGCAGACAAAGCAGAAGCTAATGCCCTAACTCATCACATATCCTGTCCCGACTCGCTGCAACCAGAATTAAAGGCTTGTGCGGTGCAACTTGTACCTGTTGCTGCCGAAAAATCTGAGGGAGGTTATTTGCGTTGTGACACTAAATCTCCGGCTTTTTCTTCACGAGTTTAGCTTGCCAGAAATTTGTGAAAAATTAGTCCTTTTTGGTGGAACGAACCGCCGAGGCGCTGAGGGCGCTGAGTCAGAGAAGCACACATCCAAAGAGAGTTTTAGCAATCTTCCAAAAGAAAGAGTTAAAAAATTATAAATATTTCAAAAGGTGGGGTTCTGGGTAAATAGGCATCTTCTGTAACAAAGTCTACCGATTCCTGGCATAAGAGGGCATAAGGTTAGATAAAAATCTGGCTAGATTGTCCAATAAATAGCTGTTGAGGCGAGTCGTGCGCTCGCTACAGACATAATATGCAACGAGGCTAAAACTTATGACGGAAGCAACCGAAGTACCAGGAAAGGTAGGTAAAGCTCAGGTGGAAGCGAACGGCTCCCCAGCAACCGTCGAATCATCTGAAAATTTGACAAATGCAGGCGAAGCAACACCAACCCAAAACAAATTTGAAAGGATTAAATCCGAAAAAGATGGTCTGGTATTAAAGCAAGAACTAGACTATTTAGCAGAGATTGGCTGGGAAGCGATGGAAGAAGCCGATAGAGACTATCGGTTGCGAGTTTTGGGTTTATTTTACCGCACGGTGACACCAGGCAAATTTATGCTGCGGATGCGGCTGGCGAATGGGATTTTAAGTGCTTACCAAATGCGGGTTTTGGCTGAAATTGTGCAGCATTACGGAGATGAGGGAAACGCCGATATCACCACACGGCAAAATATTCAACTGCGACAGATACGTCTTGAAGATGTACCAGACATCTACCGAAAATTAGAACAAGCTGGATTAACATCGGTTCAGTCTGGCGTGGACAATGTTCGCAATATTACGGGTTCACCTTTAGCAGGAATCGATCCAGATGAATTGGTCGATACGCGGGGATTGTGTCGCATGGTGCAGGACATGATCACTAATATGGGCAAAGGGAATCCAGAGTTTACGAATTTGCCAAGAAAATTTAATATTGCGATCGCAGGTTGTCGTGACAATTCAGTTCACGCCGAACTTAACGATATTGGTTTCATCCCAGCTTACAAAAACGACACCATCGGCTTTAATGTCATCGTCGGCGGGATGTTCTCGCCCAAACGTTACGAAGCTTCAGTTCCCATGAATGCTTGGGTTCCACCAGAAGACGTGGTGGCTTTGAGTCGAGCCATTTTAGAAGTTTATCGCGACCACGGACTTCGGGCAAATCGGCAAAAGTCGCGGCTGATGTATCTAATTGATAAATGGGGAATTGAGAAGTTTAGAGAAGAGGTAGAAAAACGCTTTGGTGAAGTTGGCGGAACTATACCTTTACAATCGGCTGCTGAAAAAGATGAATTCCTATGGGAAAAGAAAGATTACATCGGAGTTTATAAACAGAAGCAACCTGGATTAAACTTTGTGGGTTTACATATTCCCGTCGGTCGGATGTATGCCCAAGATATGTTTGACTTAGCCAGAATTGCCGAAGTGTATGGCAGTGGTGAAATTCGCTTTACAGTCGAGCAAAATTTGATTATTCCCAATATTCCCGATACTCGTATGGAAGCGTTTTTAAAAGAACCACTTTTAGAACGTTTTTCATTCGATCCAGAAAACTTGATGCGCGGGTTAGTTTCCTGCACAGGAAGTCAATTCTGCGGCTTTGCACTAATAGAAACTAAGAACCGCGCTTTGGCTTTTGTTAAAGCATTGGAAGCAGAATTAACTTTACCTCAACCAATACGAATTCACTGGACGGGATGCCCCAATTCCTGCGGTCAACCGCAAGTGGCAGATATTGGGTTGATGGGAACAAAGGGACGCAAAAATGGCAAAGTCGTCGAAGCCGTGGATATCTGGATGGGCGGAAAAGTCGGCTATGAAGCTGAACTTGGTAGCCGGGTGATGAAATCGATTCCCTGCGACGATCTTAAGCCAGTGCTGCGAGATTTACTGGTTGAACACTTTGGGGCAAAACCTAAGCAGTCATTAGTTCTTAGTCATTAGTTTGTTGCTAATGGGTAATAGGTAATTCTTAACTGCCATTAGCCATTAGCAAATGACTAATTACCAATAACAAATAACTAATAATATGAGTGATTTAATCAAAACGCTCTGCCCTTACTGTGGTGTTGGGTGTGGTTTAGAAGTTTCGCCGCCAGCCCAAGCTAATCGGGAAACGAATCGAGATAGTAAAGGCAATCCTGTCTGGAAAGTTCGGGGCGATCGCGCTCATCCTTCGAGTCAGGGTATGGTATGTGTCAAAGGAGCCACAGTTACAGAGTCCATCAGTAAAGACCGACTGATGTATCCAATGATGCGCGATTCCCTGGATGAACCTTTCCGTCGCGCCTCTTGGGACGAAGCCTTAGATGCGATCGCAAGCCGCATTAAAACTGTGCGTGACACCTCTGGTGCAGATGCAATCTGCCTCTATGGTTCCGGTCAATTCCTCACGGAAGATTATTATCTTGCCCAAAAACTTTTTAAAGGTATTTTGGGTACTAATAACTTTGATACCAACTCGCGTCTGTGTATGTCTTCCGCCACAGCCGGGTATTATTACAGCTTAGGTTCAGACGGCCCCCCCTGTTGCTACGAAGACCTGGAATTAACAGATTGTGCCTTTATCATCGGTTCCAATGCGGCAGAATGTCACCCGATTATCTTTAACCGACTGCGGAAACACCACAAACAAAACAATAATGTCAAAATGATTGTGGTCGATCCGCGCCGCACTACCACAGCTGAGGCCGCAGATTTGCATCTGGCAATTCGACCAGGTACAGACATCGATCTACTCAATGGTATTGCTTATCTGCTGCTGCGCTGGAACCGCCTCAACATCGAATTTATAGACGAATGCACCACAGGTTTTCCATCCTACACTGAGGTAATTCAGCAGTATCCGCCGGAAGTTGTCTCTGAACGATGCGGTATTTCCATCCATGACTTGATAACAGCCGCAAAAGCTTGGGCTGAATCGAAGCGTGTGCTGTCTATGTGGACAATGGGTTTAAACCAGTCTTCAGAAGGTACCGCCAAAGTGTGCAGTCTGATCAATTTGCACCTCATGACTGGTCAAATTGGCTTTCCCGGAAGCGGCCCTTTTTCGCTGACAGGTCAGCCGAACGCGATGGGAGGAAGGGAAGTTGGCGGTTTGGCTCATCTTTTGCCAGGGTATCGTTTGGTGAAGAATGAGCAGCACAGAACTGAAGTTGAGCAGTTTTGGGGATTACAACCTGGGCAAATTTCGCCAGTTCCCGGCCGCAGCGCTTGGGAAATTATTACTGGACTAGAGGCGGGAGAAGTAGAATTTTTGTGGATTGCGGCGACTAACCCAGCGGTGAGTATGCCGGATTTGGAACGGACAAAAGCCGCCCTTAAGACTTCGCCTTTTACTGTCTATCAAGACGCTTACTATCCCACAGAAACTGCCGAATTTGCTCACGTTTTGTTACCAGCAGCGCAGTGGGGCGAAAAAACTGGAACGATGACCAATTCTGAGCGAGTAGTAACGCTTTGTCCAGCTTTCCGTCCGCCAGTAGGACAGGCGAGAGCAGATTGGGAAATCTTTGCAGAAGTCGGTCGTCGCTTGGGATTTGCTGAACACTTTGCTTTTACTTCTTCAGCAGAAGTTTATGCGGAATTTGTGCAGTTGACACGCGATCGCGTCTGCGAACAAACTGGCATCAGTCATGCACGACTAGCAGCACAAGGCCCTATACAATGGCCCGAACCGGACAAAAAAGAACCCAAATCTTTACCAAGCACGGTAAAAAGGCTGTATACAAATTTCCGTTTTTCCACGCCTGATGGAAGGGCGCGTTTTGTTGCCCATCATTCGCGGGGTTTAGCAGAACCACCAGATCCAGACTATCCCTTTGTCCTCACGACTGGCAGACTTTACGGACATTGGCACACTCAAACCCGCACTGGACGCATTGAGAAAATTTCCCAGATGCACCCGAATCCGTTTATTGAGATTCATCCGCGCGATGCTACAAAGCTGGGTATTCAGGAGAACGATTTGCTGGAAGTCCGAAGTCGTCGCGGTACATCCCGATTTCCAGCCAAAGTCACAAAGACAATTTCCCCCGGAACTGTCTTTGTCCCCATACACTGGGGCTATCTTTGGGCAGACAAGGCAGAAGCCAACGCCCTTACCCATCCAGTCTCTTGTCCTCAATCCCTGCAACCAGAGTTAAAAGCCTGTGCGGTGCAACTTGTACCCGTTGCTACCCAGATGGATTCATCTGAATATCTGCCGTCAAACGCTTACTCTGAGACTTTTTCTCCACCAATTTCGGTTTGAGGAATCTTTTACCTCCGCAACCCCTCCGCAATGGAGGGAAGGATGGCATCAAAATAAAAACGCTAGGGCAGGTGGAAGATATGAGTTAACAAAAACATCAAAATAGTGGCAACTTTTCTATTATCTCAAGATTAATTGTAAGTTAAGCTCTGGGAACGGATGCTGTTGGTATCCTATAACCCTAATTAGTTCCTGGGGAGTGGTTGGGTGAGAAGGAAACCTAAGGAATTCATGAGTGCTGTTAGGTTTCACGTTGTTCAACCATTCTCTAGGTAGGGTTGGGATTTTTAGCTTTCAGTGAACTGTATTGGATTATAAATTAGGCGATTTTTAGGGACGCGATCGCTTCGGACGCGCCAACGTGTGGTAACACAAATTGGGCTTTTTGGGTTGTATAGCACAACGCATTAGGCACTTTTTGCATCCAATGGTTGCGTAAATTGCAATACTGGATTAACTAATAATTATAAAAATAGATTCAATTATCAAAATAAAAGAGATTTAAAAATAAATTGAACTTTGGTAACAGAGTATACGAAAATCCTAGACAAACCTAATTAATCTAACAGGAAAGCCCTCTCCCGAACAAAATGAAATTAATTACCTGCATTTCAGCTCAAATCCCTAAAGAAAAATTTGATATTGAACAATTAAAGAAAGCCTAAGCATTCAAAATTAGTTTTCGGGTAAACAAAAACTTTGTTTTGACTAAGTTGTGTGAGAGGAAGATTGTTGTACTTTTTTTTAAAAAAGGAGATTTTTAAATGTCTGGAGTCTGGTCATTTAGCGGTCGATACCGCATCTTACACTTAACCTGGTTTGCTTTCTTTCTGACATTTGTGGTTTGGTTTAACTTTGCCCCATTTGCCACAGCAGTAAAAGCAGACTTCGGTTTAACGGAACCACAACTTAGAACTTTGGCTATTTGTAATGTCGCTCTCACAGTTCCAGCCAGAATTATTGTGGGGATGATATTAGATCGCTTTGGCCCTCGGATTACCTATTCATGCCTGCTAGTTTATGCTGCCATACCTTGTTTAGCGTTTGCCTTGGCACAGAACTTTGAACAATTAGTTTATAGCCGCTTAGCATTGAGTATTGTCGGGTGTGGCTTTGTGATTGGTATCCGAATGGTGGCGGAGTGGTTTCCTGCCAAAGAAATTGGCTTAGCGGAAGGTATTTATGGCGGCTGGGGTAACTTTGGGTCGGCGGGTGCTGCGTTCACTTTACCGACTATTGCCGCCGCCGTCGCCTTTTTAAGTGCGGGTCAAGTTAACTGGCGGTTTGCGATCGCACTCACCGGAATTGTTTCTGCTATCTACGGGGTAATTTATTACTTTAACGTCCAAAATACACCTCCCGGCAAAGTTTACGAGCGCCCAGAAAGCAGCGCGGGGATGGAAGTCACAACCCAGAAAGATTTCTGGTTTATGATGCTGATGAACATTCCCTTAGTGGGAGTTTTGGGCTTAATTGCTTGGCGTTTAAATCGAGTTGACTTCATCAACACTACGCAACTGTATACCGCTTGGTTTCTGCTGGTCTGCTTATATGCGTTCCAGGCTTACAATTGCTGGAAAGCCAATAAGAATTTGATGAATGGTACAAAACGATATCCCGCTGAAGAACGCTACAAATTTTCTCAAGTAGCTAATTTAGAATTGGCTTACCTCGCTTGTTTTGGTTCTGAGCTTGCAGTTGTTTCCATGCTGCCTACATTTTTTCAAAGAAGCTTTGGCTTAACTGCGGCGATCGCTGGGGCAGTTGCTGGAACTTACGCATTTATGAACTTAGTAGCTCGTCCGGGAGGTGGCTTGATTTCTGACAAAATCGGCAGCCGGAAATGGACGCTGGCGGCGACACTGGCAGGAACTGGAACTGGGTATTTAGTATTTAGCAGTTTGGGTGGTAATATACCGCTTTTGGTTGTAGTAATTATGACCATGACTGCTTCCTTCTTTGTAATGGCAGCAGAAGGGGCAACTTACGCGATTGTCCCGCTGATTAAGCGGCGAGTGACGGGACAAATTGCTGGTAACGTCGGTGCTTACGGCAATGTGGGGGCGGTGATTTTCCTCACTGTATATAGCTTGTTACCTCAAGGTGCTGCGGGCGATCGCATCTTTTTCCAGATGCTAGGCTTAGTTGGCTTAATTGCAGCTAGTTTTTGTGCATTCTTCCTCAAAGAACCGGAAGGCTCTCATGAAGGTGAAGAAGCAGAAGTTTTATCTCCAAAAACTGAAGTTTTTTCCCACGAACAGGAACGACATTAATTTCAACTACTACCAAATACAGCCACACCCTACAAGGGTGTGGCTACACAAACAAAGCCCGCGAAAGCGGGCTTTATACGCGAGCGCCAAGATTAAGCGAAGAGAGCGCAGGCTCTCGCGTACAGTCGTCGGGCTTCAGTCTTATTTTTCTAAAAGTGGAAGGCTATCAAGGGATTAGTTTTGGGTAGTTTGCTTCCACAACTTCTCCAAAACCTCTATTTTCTGATTGAGAGCCGTAGCGCGATGAAGGCAATACTTGTCATACAACAATATTCCTACACAAGCGCCACTAGGAATAAGATAGGTAAGCCAGAGAAGAATATTTGCAAGTGACTCTTGCTCTTGGGGAGTGAGCATTTGCAAGTTAATAGTGACAGTAGATGATTTTAGGCTTTCAGGTGTTTGGTTGGGAGCCGAGGCGCGATCGCTAGTCTTTTCCACCTCGCACAGCAAACGCTCTCCCTGTTTTACACAGGATAAATGCTGTACCTGTTCTGCATCTAAAAGCGGCTCTCCGCTAGCCGCAAATGCGCCTGTCGCAGAAGCAAGCAATCCCGAAGCCACTAAACACGCAGCTAGAAAATTAAATTTGAATTTTCTAACTGATTGAACGCCCGTTGGACTGTTTGACAAGCTGGAAGCGCTAAACCGTGCCTGTGTTTTACCTAAAACCATTTTCCCTGCCTTCCCCGCTGCACAAATTTTAAAAGTATTTTGTAGTCATTGATACTATTGTACATTTCTGGGACAAGACATTCATCACCAGATCAGGTCAATTTTGGAATTGTCCCGATCTGAAAGGCTTGCTAACAATACATCTCGGTTAGTGATGAAAAGGCTAGGTGGGAGCGAGTCTTAACCCAGTATTGGGGTTGAGAAGCGATCGCGTCTGTGGAAAGTGCCGTTTGAGCTAACCAGGATGCCAAACTTGCATCTGGGTTATGTCATCTATTTTTAACTTCAGCGCTAAAAGCTACTTTCAATACATTTTCACTTTTACTGCTTGGGTAGGTTTAATTGTCTAGAGATTTGAAAAAGGCCATTCATTATTTCAGAGGATGTCTGAAAAGTCATAACCGAGACGCTTAGACGGTGGAGATCCCCCTTGCATCCCCCTGAAAAAGGGGGACTAAGACTTGATTCTCCCCCCAATTCATTGGGGGGTTGGGGGATCAAGCTAACTTTTGACACTTCTGGGACATCCTCTCAACTGTCTGGGGAGAAACAGCGGATTTCTTCTCAAAGAACCCCAGATAGTTAATTAGGAAGATTTCCTGGACGATGCAGCAATAATCGGGCATTAGCAATTTTTCCCCTCGTTCTTTGTCTCCAACTACAAACGAGAAACTCTTTTGATTCGATGGCTACTAAAATTGAGGATATTTCATGTCATCAAATGCTCAATCTCAAACAACGGCGACCGATACACCAGAAAGTAGCGATCGCGAACTTACCTACCAGCAAACAATCCTTTGTGCCGCAGTAATTGGCATTGCTGGAGGATTAGTTGCAACAGCTTACTACTACGTGCTGGAAGGAAGTTTACATTTTGTCTGGCACACACTTCCTGATGTTCTCAACCCCTACTTCCCCAGCAACTTCCCCGCATGGAATTACGTGTGGATTGCCACTACCATTGGCGGATTTCTGGTTGGTGTCACGCTGCACTTAATGGGACTTCCCGGTGAAGTTGCCTTTGTCGTCGATAAGGTACACGATCCAGGGCGAATTTCTGTGCGCCAAACTCCAGCGATGATTCTAGCATCCTTATTTTCGATTACCGCAGGCGGTAGCGCTGGCCCAGAAGCCCCACTTGTACAGATTAATGGCAGTTTTGGCGGCTGGCTTGGTCAAAAGCTCCACCTGACCCTAACAGCAACCCGCGTGCTGACCTTTTGCGGGATGAGTGCTGCCCTTGGAGCCTTCTTCGGTGCGCCTCTTGGTGGCGCACTCTTCGCCTTGGAACTTCCCCATCGTCGAGGCTTGGAATACTACGAAGCCCTAATCCCAGCCGTACTTTCAGCGATTTTGAGCTTTGTTGTGTTTCGGTTTAATACCGGGTTAACGATTGGTGGGATGTACCACTTTGCCGCTATTCCGAAACTGTCGCTAACTAATTTAGCTCAGGGTGCAATTCTAGGAATATTAGGGGCGCTAATTGCTGTTATCTTTATTTATCTGTTCCGGATGGTCGGGCATCTGAGTGAGTACCTGCGACACCAGACGATTCTACTTGCCACGCTGGGAGGATTATCAATTGGTTTGATTGCTTTGGTTTTCCCCCAAACGCTGTTTTTTGGCGAGAAAGAAATTCAAACCGTCGTTGAAACAGGTTCTACTTTTGGGATGACGATGTTGCTTGCGATCGCTTTTGCGAAAATGTTAGCGGTATGTTGCACCCTGCACTCCGGTTTCCGGGGTGGATTCATCTTTCCACTGTTTTACATTGGTGCAGCGGTGGGTTTAGCTATTTCACTGGCTTTCCCGGAAATCCATCCGACAATTGGGATGATTTGCATGATGGCGGCGGTGAATGTGGCGGTGACAAAAACGCCCATCAGTACCACTGTGATTTTGGGCGTACTCTCCGATACCGCGATGGTTCCAGTGCTGGTAATTGCCAGTTTTGTGAGTTTCCTGTTGACCACTCAAGTATCATTGATTAAAACACAGCGATCGCGTACTGTCTTTGGCGGAGAAGCCCAGGAAGTAAGATTAGCTGCTGGCATTGCAAATACTTAAGAATGTAGCGTTTCTCAGCCGGGTGGAATATATCGCAGTTCTTTTGTTTTTGTCACCTTGGTAGGGACATGGCAATGCTCATTTGCGTCAACTTAAGCCCTGGCGACTGGAAGTCGCGGCTAAACAAACGAAGTCCGCCTACCCTTCGGGAACGCTAAAGCAAACGCGGACTGACGAAATATCAAGGTTCTTTTAACCCGCGCAGGCGGGTTTTGTTTGTCTAGCTGCGGTTTCAACCGCCAAGCTAACGTTAAGTTGACTTACCCAAATCTTCGGGCAAGACAGGGGTCTAAGAAAAGCCATTAGCTTAGCGGTAAAAAAGTGAATTGCTATTAGTTTCTCAAACGCCACGTCTCTCACGAGGGAAACCCGCGCACGGGGGTGGCTCCCTAACTTTACAATTATCCTTAACTTCAGTTTTGGCAATCGTCGGAGCAATGAACAAATCCGATGTTCGCAAAATCACGCGCGTTGTTTTGGGAAGAATTAACCTCCCAAAAATTCCTTCAAAATCCAAAATCCAAACTCTAAAATCAAATGGCTGATTTCTTTCAATTTGAAGCAGACTTCGTAGATTCCCTACGCTGCATTCCCATGCAAGTGCGGATGAAATTAGACACTTGCGGCGTAAAATTAAAATTACCCCACTGGCACCAATTTAGCCAAGCTGAGCGTCAATCTGTGGTAGATATGCCCTGCACCACACCAGACGAAATTCAAGCATATCGCCAATTTCTCCACCAGCGCGTTATCGAACACACAGGCATTCCCCCAACTGACTTGCCAGTAGAACCTCACCCTCCCTGGATGGATGCAATCAACGTGCCAGATAGCATTCAGGAAAAAGCAGCTGAATTTGGGGTAACGGTGACACCCCAACAGTGGGTAGCCTTGACTCCCGCCCAACGCTTTGCCCTAATTAAACTCAGTCGCCCCAGCCACGAAAACATGAACTTTTTACCAGCACTCAAGGAATTTCACTTAATGTAAGGCATCAAGAAATGTAAAAAATCTTCCTCCAACCTTGCTACAGCATAATTATTTGGTTAAAAATGAGGCGCTTAGAGAAAAATGCTCAGACTTTAGTAGTTAGGCTCATTTCTCTGCCAGTAAGCATTAGAGGAAGTATCAAAATGCCTTTCACCGCTAGCGTCATTTCATCCCAAGAATGGGGAGCCAGACCTCCTAAAAAGTGGCCTGCCGAAACAGTGCCTAAATACGTTATTATCCACCACACCGATACGCCAAATTCCCCAAGCGATATCTCGAAAGCAACTGTGGATGGAGCTAAAAGATTTGCCAAAAGTGTCCAGAATACACATATGGATGTTTTTGGATGGGATGATTCCGGACACAACTTTTTAAACACAACTGGGGGCATTCTTTTAGAAGGAAGACAGGGTTCTTTAGCAAAAGTAAAACGGGGTTTGTGCGTTAAATCAGCTCATTCTGGCAACCCGGTTGGTAACGAATCGCCGGGGATAGAAAATGAAGGCAGGTTCATGACCTACCAAATGGGCGAAAAACAATGGAATAGCTTAGTGGAATTATGTGTTTCGATTTGCGATTCCTGCAAAATTTCCCCTGACAATATCAAAGGACATCGAGACTTTTCTGCTACTGATTGTCCTGGTGATTGGCTATATGCTCAACTGCCACGTTTACGTCAAGCTGTGCGCCAAAAGTTGTCTACAGGAGGCGTGCCGCTAAGTGATGATTCTTTAAGGGTAGGATCTAGTGGTGCAAAAGTAAAAGAGTTGCAGCAGTTGTTGAAAGACAGAGGCTTTAATCCTGGCCCAATTGACGGGAGTTTCGGTAGCGGTACAGAAACCGCTGTAATTGCTTTTCAAAAGTCGCAAGGGCTAAAGGCTGATGGAATTGTTGGTACTACTACCTGGAATGCGTTAACAAAACCTGCTACACCCCCTCCAATTAATCTGGTTAATATGTGTAAATATTACCAGGGGTTGCCTCATCAAGATGATGCGATGGAGTGGCTGCAAACGCAAATTCCTAAAGCAACTCTGGAAGAGTTTGCCAAAAGATGGCGTAACCAAAAGTAGTAATTGAGTAGGGTGGGCAATGCTCGCCCTACAGAATTTCAATTAAGGAAAATTTACATATGGTAGGGGCAATAAGCAGAATACAAAGCCTCACAACCTTCGTTATTAAGGTAAGCAGGAAACGAGTAATAAATCTAAATATTAGAGTTTTCTTTAAAATTTAAGGGCGATGTCACGTTGCGACTACCGCACCCTATACCTAAAAGTGGATGCCATTTAGAGGTAGCATTTTTTAAAATTTTCATCATGTACAAACACACGCGAAAACGTAAACCCGAAAATATATGGTCGAAGGAATGCAACGACCTAATTCGGGGCGCAGCGGGTGGGTTTTTATTTGGAATTCCGCTGCTGTATACGATGGAAGTTTGGTGGATAGGATCGTTTACCAAACCGCCCGTACTTTTGGGGGCGATCGCATCCAGTTTTGTTGCAGTTTTTATGCTAACTCGCACGGAAGGATTCCGCAAAGCCAAGGGAATTAAAGCAAGTGATGCACTGATGGATAGCGTGGAGGCGATCGCTATCGGCATCGTCTGCGCTACTATTCTCCTGATTTTGTTGCGCGAAATCACCCAGGATACCTCTTTGAGTGAGGCAGTGGGAAAAGCGATTTTCGAGGGTATCCCATTTTCGCTAGGCGTGGCGCTTTCTCGTGCCTTGTTGAGTGGCGATCGCTATCAGCCTTCAGATGGTCAGGATACGCCTCCACCCCCAAACCAAACCAGCATGAATGCCACCCTTGCAGACATCGGTGCCACTTTAATTGGTGCCACCATCGTTGGTTTTAATATTGCGCCGACTGACGAAGTACCAATGCTTGCCGCCGCCTCCTCACCCCCTTGGCAACTGGCTATTATCGCCGCATCGCTGCTGATTTCTTATGGCATCGTGTTTCAGGCTGGCTTTACTGGTGAAGGCAAGCGTATCAAGCAGCGAGGTCTTTTCCAGCGCCCCCTGAGTGAAACTGTTATGTCCTATTTAGTGTCGCTTTTTGCCGCAACATTAATGTTGTGGTTCTTCCACAAATTAAGCTTTGACGATCCGTGGCAAACTTGGTTGAGTTACACATTGTTACTAGGGCTACCAGCAACGATTGGCGGTGCTGCCGGAAGGTTAGCAGTATGACTCAGACAAATCAAGACAGCAATCCATCAGAAAAAGAGGAAAAGCAACCGCACCGATCGCCTGCGGAATGGACTACCTTTGGTATAGCTATATCTATTTTGGCCGCGCTCGTCGGACTGGTCCTTTATAACTGGGTTAACGATAAAGATCGTCCACCAGTTCTATCTGTCACGCCCAACATTGAAATTAGGCAAGCCCAAGGGCAATTTTACGTCCCATTTGAAATTATTAACTCTGGCGGAGAAACAGCCGAATCAGTGCAGATTATCGCCGAGTTGCGCGTCAATGGGGAAGTGGAGGAAACTGGGGAACAGAATATCGACTTTCTCTCCGGCGGTGAAAAACAAGAAGGCGCATTTATCTTTAGCCGCAACCCACGAGAAGGCGAATTAATCTTGCGAGTTGCCAGCTACAAATTACCTTAAAAATTTAATTATTGCCAGCTTTAAATCGCCTAGTTATGAGTAGGAAAAGTTAGCTGATGAAAAATAAAATTGTCGCTGCTAACACTAGATTTGCCTTTAAGCTTTTTGGGAAACTTACAAAACAGGAACCTGACAAAAACATCTTTGTCTCGCCAGCAAGTGTTGGTATCGCTCTGGCAATGACCTATAACGGTGCTGTGGGACAGACACAAGCGGCAATGGCAATCGCTTTGGAATTGCAAGAAATGAGCTTGCTACAAGTCAACAAAGCTAACGCACAGCTTTTGAAGACGCTAGAAAATTTGGACGATCAGGTAGAGTTAGCGATCGCTAATTCACTCTGGGCGCAGCAGGAATTCCCGTTTAAGCGGGATTTTTTAGAACGCACTCAGGATTTCTACAAAGCTAAAGTTACCAATCTCGACTTTAGTGCTGCCGATTCCCTGGCAACTATTAACAACTGGGTGAGCGAAAATACCAACGGCAAAATCGAGACAATACTCAAGAAACTCAATCCCCAAACTATTTTAATCCTGATCAACGCCATCTATTTCAAAGGTATTTGGACAAACCCTTTCGACAAAAAAAATACGCACAATAGAGTTTTTACCCTGCTTTATGGCACGCCCAAACAGCACCCGATGATGTCTCTGGACGAAACCGACCACCGCTACTACCGGGGTGATAACTTTCAGGCGGTCAGCTTGCCTTATGGTACTGGACGGGTGAGTATGTATATCTTCCTCCCAGATCAAGACTCAAGCCTGGAAGCATTCCACACCAATCTGAACGCTGAGAACTGGGATAAATGGATGAACCAGTTCGACAAAATGAAAGGAAAGGTCATCTTACCTCGCTTTCAATTGGAGTATGAAGTACAACTCAAAGATGCCCTGATTGCCTTAGGCATGGGAGCAGCTTTTGAGGAGGGAAATTTTGACCAGATGTGTGCGGAACCCGTCTGTGTGGGAAAGGTTATCCACAAAACCTTTCTAGAAGTCAACGAAGAAGGCACCGAAGCCGCCGCCGTCACTGCTGTGGAGATGCAAAGAGGGCTTTCAGCACCGGCTTTTACCATGATTGTTGACCGCCCATTCTTCTGCTGCATCCGGGACAATCAAACTGGAACTGTGCTATTTATGGGTTCAATCGTGGAGCCAAAATCTCCAACATCCGATTAATAAAGCAGGAGTACAGAAAATGGCTGCAAAGAAAATATTAATGATTGTGGGCGACTTTGTGGAAGACTACGAAGTGATGGTTCCCTTCCAAGCATTGCAAATGGTTGGTTACACCGTCCATGCTATCTGCCCCAACAAGAAATCTGGGGAAAAAGTGCGGACAGCGATTCACGACTTTGAAGGCGACCAAACTTATAGCGAAAAACCAGGTCACAACTTCATCTTAAACGCTACTTTTGATGAAGTGGAAGCGACAGAATATGACGCTTTGGTAATTCCTGGTGGACGTGCGCCAGAGTATATTCGTCTGAACGAGAAAGTATTAGAAATAACCCGCCACTTTTCCGAAACAAATAAACCTATTGCTGCAATTTGTCACGGGTTACAAGTTTTGGCGGCTGCTGGGGTTTTAGAAGGCAAAAGTTGCACGGCTTATCCCGCCTGCGGGCCAGATGTATGCCGCGCCGGGGGTCTTTATGTGCATATTCCCCCAGATGAGGCGATGGTTGATGGTAATTTGGTGACAGCACCAGCATGGCCTGCACATCCCCGCTGGTTGGCGGAATTTATGAAACTTATGGGAACGAAAATTGAACATCCAGAGATGGCGATCGCGTGATATATTCTCCCGTTTTGATGCAACAAATTTGCTCCCCCCTAGCCCCCTTTTTTAGGGGGTGAAGTTCTTATTAGCCCCCCTTAAAAAGGGGGGTTGGGGGGATCGTATTTTATTACGCTGGATGGAAGTAGAAAGCTGCTCCTAGAATTGTGTAAGTAGCCAAAAGTAGCACCCCTTCTAACCAATTAGAACGTCCGTCTAGACTGATAAGATTGGCAACTATAACTGCGATCGCTACTGCCACCACTTCAAAAGGATTGAAATTCAAATCCATTGGTTGACCAATTATCACACCTACCAAAACTAAAATCGGCGCTACAAGTAAGGCAACTAGCAAGCTGGAACCCATCGCTACAGAAACCGATAGATCCATATTATTTTTCAGTGCTACACTAACCGCCGTTACATATTCTGCTGCACCGCCAACTAAAGGCAAAAGAATCACACCTGTAAAAAGTGGAGTTAAACCCAGTTGTTTTGTTGTTTCCTCTACAACTCCGACAAAAATCTCCGACTCAAAAGCAACCCCAATAGTAGCGGCAACTAAAACACCCATCCACAGCCATAAATTCGGCTTGTGTTCAGTCGCCTCACCTCCAGAATCATGCGACGTTTCTGCCTCTAAGTCTAGTAATCCCACATCGTAAAGATAGCTGTGAGTTTTCAAGGAAAACAGCAGCGTTAGAGCATAAACTACGATTAAAACTGTAGCTACTGTGAGGGAGAGATTGCGAATCGCTGTAGGTTCTACCCCATTTGAGGTGTAGATTACTGTTGTAGGTAAGATGATAGCGATCGCTGCTAGCGTCATCGAGGAACCATTCACCCGCGCCACAATTGGTTTAAAATCCTGTTCCTTGTAGCGCAGACCTCCTAAAAGCATGGAAAGTCCCATTACTAGCAGTAAGTTACTGATAATCGTGCCAGTAATACTTGCTTTCACAATATCAACCAATCCTGCATTTAGGGCAACTAAAGCAATAATTAACTCAGTCGCATTCCCAAAAACTGCATTTAACAAAGCGCCAATAGAAGGGCCAGTAACGACAGCTACTTCTTCAGTGGCAGTGCTTAACCAAATCGCTAAGGGTACAATGGCTATAGCTGATGTGATGAATACACTCAGCGTACCCCATTTAAAAAATTCCGCTGCAATTGAGATGGGGATAAAGATTAACAGTCCCAAAGAAATTAATTTCTTTATTTTCATAGAGTTCTGGCGGTAATTTAAGGGCATTGCCACTTTAACCGAGATCCTGCACCAAGTGACAAGTAGTAGGGTAGGTGCGATTGAAAAAAAATCAACCGCAGAGGCGCGCCAGAACCGACAGGTAAGAGAGATAAAAGCGAAGCTGCCTAAAACTTGCTAAAAATCATCTAGCTGTTTACACAGTTCCTCTGGAACACTACCAGTGTGGAATTACTTCTAGTAGCCGATCCCTAAGTAGTACCTACAACGTTATCCCATAAAAAGGTATCAAATTATCCTTTGCAAGGAGAACACTTAATGACTTTACCTGGGACATCTGTATCTGTTTGGCTGGACACTACTACAGGCATTTCTTTTCCCCAATTAGCAGATGATATTTATGTAGATGTTGCCATTGTTGGCGGCGGTATCACTGGCTTAACTGCTGCCTTGCTGCTGAAACGCGCTGGATTAACGGTTGCTGTTATTGAAGCATCGCAAATTGGTAGCGGTGTCACAGGATACACGACTGCACACATCACCGAAGCTGCTGACGAACGTTACAAAGATTTGATTTCTTCGCTGGGGGAAGAAAATGCCAAACTGGTAGCGGAATCTAGTCGGGCAGCAATTGAACGTATTGCTCAATTTGTGAGTGAGGAGCAAATTGATTGCGATTTTGAGCGAGTGCCGGGATATCTTTACACCCAGAAATCTCCAGATGTTTCTGAAATTGAATCAGAGGCGGAAGCAGCAAGTAAGTTGGGAATTCCTAGTGCTTTGACAAAAGATGTGCCACTGCCATTCGGAGTAGAATCTGCGGTGTTGTTCCCAAATCAAGGGCAGTTCAATTCTCTTAGTTACCTGCAAGGACTCGCTAAGGCTATTACCAAAGACGGCGAAAGCTTCATTTTTGAAAATTCGTTTGTTGTCGATATTACTGGCGACAAACCGAGTCGGGTTTCTACCGAACAAGGTACTGTGACGGCTCAAAATGTCATTATTGCTACTCATACGCCAATTCATGACTTATCGAGTCTCCCAGACTTGTATGTAATGACTACAAAAATTGCGCCGTATCGTTCTTACGTGCTGGGCGTGCGGTTGAATTCAGCCTTACCGTCCGGTTTATTTTGGGATACAGATGAGCCTTATCATTACACGCGCAGCTACAAAGATTTGCTGATTGTCGGCGGTGAAGACCATAAGACAGGGGAGGATGTGGATACCGAGGATTGTTTTCGGCATTTGGAAGCGTATGCGCGATCGCATTTTGATGTCGCATCCATCGATTATCGCTGGTCAGCCCAACTTTACGAACCAGTCGATGGCATACCCTACATCGGCAAAACCGCAGCCCACTCTCACATTTACATTGCTACAGGCTATTCTGGCAACGGCATGACCTTCGGCACCGTTGGCGGAATGCTCGTCAGCGACCTCATCTTGGAGCGCGAAAACCCCTGGAGCGAAGTTTTTGACCCTAACCGCGTCAACCTCCTCGCCAGCGCCCAAAAGTTTGTCACAGAAAATTTGGGAGTTGCCAAGCACTTTATCGCTGACAGGTTATTCAAGTCGGATGGAGAGGAACCGTCTGAAGTTCAAGTAGGCGAGGGCAAAATTCTTGACATCGACGGGAAAAAATATGCCGTTTACCGCGATGAAACTGGTTATCTCTGCTCTCTGTCTCCAGTGTGTACCCATGCTGGATGCATTGTTAGCTGGAACAACGCCGAAAATACCTGGGATTGTCCTTGCCACGGAGGACGTTTCAGCCCTACGGGTGAGGTATTAAATGGGCCGCCAATTAATGATTTGGATCAAAAACAACTTCCCAATAGTTATACATCCAAAGGTTGAGTAGATAGTTTTTCGGTTTCAACCCACAGGTTGATAAACTCCCTTTGAGCGGTTGCTAGTGTTTAACAGTGACAAACACAAACAACCGTGCATTAGATGAGGATAATCTAGCTGTAACTCAGCATCGTATGTAGAAAGAAGTTTAATCCGTAGGATAAATGCTTTTTTGGTGCAAAAGTAGCAATAAGTTGTCCGGTTTTGTCGCTTTCTCTACTTAATTATTACCAAGATGGGATGCAACTTTAGAGCTGAGCGCTTTGAAGTATAGATGTCTATTGTGACAAGGTTATCCCAAATCAAGCATAGATATAGATGTCTATATCTATGCAAACTTTAATCTTGAATTGAGGGTAATTCAAGGGAACGGTTTTTTTCAATTTAAAAGTTCACTCACGCGCAAGGAGAATTGTATGTCACCAGAGCAAACCTTACAGCCACCCCAGCATCAAGATCATCGACCGGGTACTGAGTCAGAAATGACACCAAAACCCAAGTCCGACGATCCTAAATATCGCGGTAGTGATAAGTTACGCGACAAAGTAGCGCTGATTACTGGTGGTGATAGCGGTATTGGTCGTGCGGTTGCTATCTTTTTTGCTAAAGAAGGAGCCAATGTTGCGATCGCATACTTAAACGAACACGATGATGCCGAAGAAACCAAGCGATTAATCGAACAAGAAGGGCGTAAATGTATCACAATTCCTGGCGATATTGGCGACGAGAAAGTTTGTCAACAAGCTGTACAACAGACAGTTGACGAATTTGGAAAACTTGATATTCTCGTCAACAATGCTGCCGAACAGCATCCTCAACAAAGCATTGAAGATATCACAGCCGAACAGTTAGAGCGCACTTTCCGCACCAATATTTTCTCAATGTTTTTCATGACCAAAGCTGCACTCAAATACCTCAAAGAAGGCAGCGCGATTATCAACACTACTTCGGTAACGGCTTATAAAGGAAATCAGCAGTTGCTCGACTATTCCTCCACTAAAGGGGCAATTGTTGCCTTTACGCGATCGCTCTCTCAATCCTTAGTTGAAAAAGGAATTCGCGTTAATGGCGTGGCACCAGGCCCCATCTGGACACCGCTAATTACCTCAACTTTCCCAGAAGAAAAAGTTGCAAACTTTGGTGAACAAGTGCCAATGAAGCGGGCTGGACAACCCGAAGAACTTGCACCAAGCTATGTCTTTTTGGCATCGGATGACTCTTCTTATATGTCAGGTCAGATTCTGCATCCCAACGGCGGCGAAGTCGTCAACGGCTAACAATTTAAGACAGTCTCATTACTCGTTCAAAGTAAGGCAAGCATCTTGTCTGCCTTACTGAAAAAAACTCAAAAGATTACCATGAATACCCGAAATCAGAAAAATTCTATCAAAACGCTTTTCAGCTTGCTCGGAGTTGCCAGCGCTAGTGTTTTACTCAGTTTTCCAGCATTGGCATCTCTGAATGAAGTCAGTAGTAGTGCTAATTCTACTGGCAAAAGTAGAGAATTATTAGCTCAGACTACTCCCGGTGGCACGACTACAACTCCCGGTAGCACCACTACTCCGGGAAGGACAACTCCCAGTGGCACAACAACTCCCGGTGGCACAACAACTCCCGGTGGTGTAGGTACGACAACTCCCGGTGGCACAACAACTCCGGGAAGGACAACTCCCGGTGGTACAACAACTCCCAGTGGTACGACAACAACTCCCGGTGGCGCAATAACTCCCGGTGGTACGACAACAACTCCTGGTGGTACAGGTACAACAACTCCCGGTGGCACAACAACTCCTGGTGGCGCAGGTACAACAACTCCTGGCGGTACAACAACTCCCGGTGGCACAACAACTCCTGGTGGTACAGGTATAACTACTCCCGGTGGCGCAGGTACAACAACTCCCGGTGGCACAACAACTCCTGGTGGTACAGGTATAACTACTCCCGGTGGTACAGGTACAACAACTCCCGGTGGCACAACAACTCCTGGTGGCGCAGGTACAACAACTCCCGGTGCCTCTACTCCGAGCAATGGGCCATCCAATCGAGCGCAGAATTATACTCAATCCATGAGAATTGGGTACGCTGCAACCCAAAGAGGAGACTACCAAACTGCTTTGATTAACTTTAGAAGAGCGCTTCAGGCACGTCCTAACGATTCTTATGCTACACAAGCGATTCGCAATGTAGAAACTTACATTCAACGCGCTCAGTAGTCAAAACCAGGCTGTCCATTAAAAAAAAGAGGGGGATGCGATCGCATCCCCCTCTTTTCTTAACCCTAACTACTTATAGTAGTTAGACTTCATTTTTCTCCCTGCGCTAATCCCCTTTCTTAAGCCCCCTTTTTAAGGGGGCTTGGGGGTATCAGATGTCTGCCTGGCAAAAGTAAAATGGTATTACTTCATAGAAGCTGCCATTTCTTCCTGAATCTTGGCCTTAGCTGCTTTAAATTCAGTAGCCATTTGCTCTTTTTGCTCGTCGCTACAATTTTTGTCAATTGCAGCGAACATGGTGCTTTCTTCTTGACGAATGTGATCGCCAACCGCTTCCATCAACTGTTTGATTTTCGAGCGGAACGCATCAGCATCAGCAGGACTCATAGACTTGATTTCATCCAGCATCTGCTTCATTTCGGCTTGCTCATCATACAGCTCTTGAGTATCACCTTCACCGTAGAAGGGGCGAACTTTCGGATACACAACTTGCTCTTCTGCTATAGCATGAGCCGTCAAATCTTTGTAAATCTGCCCAAAATACTCTTGGAGCTTTTGAGGATCTTTAGTAGTTCCAACTTCCGTAAACAGGGTATTAACCTTGTTGTGATCCAGCCGGATTAGGGTCTGGATGTTCATATCCTGCTTGTCAGTGTTTTGGGTGATGACACTACCCGCTACGCCTGATAGTGCTGCTACAGCATCCTGAACCCGCGCCCACAGTCCCTGATCTGCGTCTTTCCCAGTTAGTTCGCGGACACCAACAAGTTCCAGCAATCCTTTAAGCTGTTCCTGATGAGCGCGGTTTTCAAAGTTAACCGTGTTCAAAGGCCCGATTGCCACTTCAATATCAGCGCCAACAACTTGAGCCGCTTTATGAACAACAATTCCGCTCATTACCTGACCGTGCTTGAGCAGTTCGTGTTGAATTAATTTCTGGTAAAAAGACAGTTCCGAGCCTGACATCATTTGCTCAGCCTGTTCCACAAATTTTTTCATGGTGTCGTGGGGTTCAGACTGAATGCCGTACTGAACAAGAACTGTTTCCAGAACGCCCAAGTTTTTCTGGTCGTCAGCGAGCATATGTTGCAAACGTTCCCGAACATCTTGATGGGGAGCAGAACTTATCAGTTTTTGCTCAGTGGAAATTAATAAATTTTGGATCGCTCTCATGTCTGCCAATTTTTGTGCGATCGCCATGCGCTTTGTATCATCAAGCGTCGTTACCATTTGTATTTCTCCTGTCAAATTCTCATTAAAGATATATCCTAATCATGTCACAGTAATTTTAGTAATTACATCCTTCTCTCGACCGATCAAAAAAGCTAATTATTTGATTAAATATCGCAGTACCGTTGGCGACAGGCAGAATGCCTATTGTACAGTTTTACAAATGAAATAGCATCGCTATATGCGCCTTCATACACAGCCTAATAAAAAAATTTCCACCACTAACCATGTGGTGGAAATAAAGAACTCTAGCCTTTAAAGGCGATTATTAAATTGCCCTTATTATGAATTTGCTTCAGCTTACTTACTGGAAGCAGCAAACTGATCTTGTACCTTGCTCTTAGCAGTTTTGAACTGGGTAGCCATTTGCTTCTCTTGCTCGTCGCTGAAGTTGTCGCGAATTTTCGCAAACATTTCGTTCTCTTCTTGCTGTACGTGATGCATAACAGCTTGCATCAACTGAGAAAGGTGTTGTTTGAAATTGGAGGCAGAGGGGTTGAGAGACTTAATTTGCTCCAACATCTGCTTCATTTCAGCTTGCTCATTGTACAGATTCTGAGTGTCTTGGTAGTAAGAACGAACTGCGGGATAAACAATTTGTTCTTCAGCTTCCGAGTGTGCAGTTAGGTCTTTGTAGATTTGACCGAAATACTCTTGCAGCTTTTGAGGATCGTCAGTAGCTTGAGCTTGCGCGAACAGGGTATTTACTTTAGCGTGATCCATTCTGATAAGATCGCGGATCTTCATCTCATCATCAGTGCGAGTAACCACACTACCCGCCACGCCAGTTAATGCAGCAACAGCATCTTGTACGCGGCCCCACAGCCCTTGATCTGGCTGTTTCCCAGTCAGTTCGCGAACACCTAAAATTTCTAGAATACCTTTCAGTTGCTCTTGGTGAGCGCGGTTCTCAAAGTTAAGGGTATTTAAAGGAGTGATGGCAGCTTCAATATCAGCACCAACAACTTGTGCCGCTTTATGAATGAGCAGTCCAGTCATAGTTTGCTTATGCTTAAGCAATTCATGCTGAGCTACTTTTTCAAAAATAGTAAGTTCAGAACCTTCCATTAGTTTCTGAACTTCTTCAATCACTTTTGTGCTTCCTTGTGAGGGTTCGGATTTGATACCGTATTGCACAATTACAGTGTCTAGAACGCCAAGGTTTTTCTGATCGTCGTTGAGCATATCTTGTATGCGGTGACGAATATCATCATCGGCAACCGCAGAGATAAATTTTTGCTCGTTGGCAATAAGAAGATTTTGCAGAGCTTTCATGTCTGCCAACTTCATGCCAATTGCCATGCGCTTTGCATCATCAATTGTCGTTACCATTCGTTGTTCTCCACTGATAAACATAGGATCGGAATCTATACTTACGATCACATTCGTTTTCAGTATATTCATCTCTCTTTTGACTGATACCCTTTGCTATCTAGGAAAACTCTATTAAACGGTAACTATATTATACAAAAATCTAAAAACCGAATTTTATACAAAACGCTTATTTTATTTATGGTTTTATTGAGTGTAGAGATGTTTATATTAAAAAAAATATCATCTATCTAAAATAGGATTTTGAAGCATAACAATCAACTATTTAGTTATAGGTACTTATATTTACCTCCAGAGGAATAGCTCTTTGCTTGTTTATTGAGAATAAAAGCTTAACCTTCCTTCCCCCGTCAGACAGATACACTTCTTAATACAGATCGCCTAAATTGACTCAATAATAGGACACTAGGAATTCCATCTTGTGACGACTAATAAAGATTCTTCTTTAGGGCAACAGGCGCTTAATAAAGCAGCAGAAATGGGGTTATCCAGCCAATTGGATGAAGCGGATAAATTGGAGGTGGATGTCGAAGCCGATCCACTTTCCCTGGTTCAGGGAAAGGTGGATTCAGTCACCATTGAAGGGGAAGGTTTGGTGATGCAGGGCGACCTCCGCATGGAGGAACTAGAGATGGAAATGACTAACATAGACATCAATCCTCTCAGCGCTGCTTTCGGCAAAATTGAACTGAACAAACCGACACGGGCAAGTACCCGTGTGGTTTTGACGGAAGCGGACATCAACCGTGCCTTCAACTCGGAATATGTCGGCAGTATGCTACAAAACCAGCAGGTGCAGGTCAATGGGCAACCAATGACAATTGACACCAAAAAGGTAGATTTCCGGCTACCGGGTGAGGGCAAAGTAGCATTGAATACCACCGTATTCCTACGCGAAACTGGAGAAACTAAGCAAGTTTCCTTCACAGCAGTACCCAGAGTTAGTGCCAATGGGCAGAACGTTTCTCTGGAAAACGTTCAGTATACTGAAGGCGAGGAACTATCGCCAGAACTAACAAAAGCGCTGTTAGATAAGGCAAGTGAGCTTTTGAATCTCAGCAATTTCGACTTGGAGGGAATGTCGCTGCGAATCAAACAGCTGAATGCGGAAGCGGGCAAATTAACACTGCTTGCAGAAGCACACGTCGAGAAAATCCCTTCAAGTTAACTATTTGTTATTTGTCAGTTATCGGTTGTCCTTGAAAAATGGCCATTAGCAATACACAATTAGCTATTAGCCAATTACCAATTACTAATTACCATGACGCAGACTCCAAATGTCCCTCCGCTTATTGAAAGTGATGAGTCAGATTATCGTGACAGTGGCGTGGCCAGTACGGTTGCGATCGCAGCCCATCCACTACATCCTTTAATCGTTACCTTCCCCATTGCCTTTCTCTCCTTAGCACCCGCAGCCGATCTCGCCTACTGGTGGACTAAAGATGTCTTTTGGGCGCAAGGGGCTTTCTGGATGTTAATCGTTGGCTTGGCAACTGCTGTAGTAGCAGCCATCACAGGTATGATGGACTTCCTGAAAATTGAACGAGTCCGCAAGCGTAGCGCTGGCTGGGCGCACATGGTACTTAATGTCACCGCTATGGTGCTGACCATTGTCAACCTAATATTCCGTTGGGGCAACACTTCTGGGGCAATATTACCTTTAGGACTAACTCTCTCAATAATTGTAGCGGCGCTTCTTGGTCTTTCTGGTTGGTATGGAGCCGAGCTAGTCTATAGACATAAAGTGGCTGTGATTGGGTACGGCGATCCAAACAGATAATTAAAGATTGGGGAAAATCCCCAATCTTTTTTAGAGTTTTAGTATTACGGGCATGGCGAAGGAAAAAGGCAAAAGGAAAAGAGAAAGCTAAATAATATTTTCTTAGCCTTTTGCCTTTCCCTTTGTTATCAAGGTTAGATAAATCCTTGCCCTTTCGGACGCTCATCGCCTTCATCTGTTAGGTTTCCTTCTTCATCGTGCTGCAAATTGGCTAGTTCCTCAGCGCGTTGTGCAGTTTCAGCTTGCTCTTGTTCCTTTAAGTCTCCGGGTTCGTTGACATACATTTCGGGTTCAATAGCATAGTTATTTAGTAGACCTTCTTTGTCTACCGTGTAACCCTCTGTTGTATTAATGCTTCCACCATCTGTTTGATCGTTAGTTGGAGACTTTTCCTCATCTCTTTGTGATGGAGTAGTTTTAAAAGCATTACCTTCTCTTTCTTTACGCGCTGCCGTCTCAGCGGGTACAATACCCCTGTCATAGGTATCGACATCTACACTAACTTCTGAATTCGTATTGGTTTCATTATTCATGACTATTTCCTCCTAACAAAGCAGCTTTATTAAATAAGATTGTAATTTTTTTGTATAATTATATACTCTACCTTTAGAGTTAATTTTACATATATAAAATAATTAGCCCATTATGGGGTATAGATTAATACCAGAAAAAACAAGGGAAATATATACGGATATAGTGCATAACTTCACGCTGGAAATAGCTAATGCTTCGAGACGGAACCCAAAGCTGGCGTATACTCATCACCATGCTCGTCATTGTGCCGCTAGGGTTATTCTCGAAGAGATACGACGGTTTTGCTTCTAAGTGGGTAAATGATTTTTCAGGAGATATTTTATACGAAACATTCTGGTGTCTATTCGTGTTTTTACTGTTTCCAACTCGCCAAGCTGCAAACCAAATTCCATTGGGCGTATTTAGTGTCACCTGCGGGATAGAATTTTTGCAACTATGGCACCAACCTGTTTTGGATTCGTTGCGCTCAACCGTGTTGGGAAAGTTGCTGCTGGGAACTACCTTTAGCTGGTGGGATTTCCCTCATTACGCTGTGGGCTGCATCATCGGCTGGTTATTTTTGCGGAAAATTGGAAAATTTGACTAGAGGAAAATCACAACTCGAAAATAAGTAGTAGGGGTATCATTGCCCACCCGACAGAAATATTTTAAAGAAACCATGAAGAAACAAGTAAAGGTTAAACCAAATTCCAAAAATCAAAAAATTGAGGAAGCTGCGGATGGTAGCCTTATAATAAATCTGAAATCGCCTCCTGTGGAGGGTAAGGCAAATGAGGAGTTAATTCAAATTTTGGCCAAAAAATTTGAGGTGTCAAAATCTAGAATTAGCATTAAGTTTGGTTTATCGTCAAGGAATAAGGTGGTTGAAATAGATATTGATTCATGATGTTTTCTGGTTTAAGTCAGCATTCCCAACTCAGAAACATTTTCCTTAAGGTGCTAACTACCGAAACCTAGCCCAAATAAATACACTTTAAGCAAGAGGTATCAACATGACACACGTCTTACTGGTAGATGACGAAGAGGCATTACGAGCTAGTCTCAGCTATGCTTTAATCAAAGAAGGTTATCAGGTGACAACTGCGGCAGATGGACAGACGGCGCTGAAATTGTTTCATAAACAGGTGCCGGATGTGATGATTTTAGATTTAATGTTACCTGGGATAGATGGCATGGAATTGTGTTGGCGCATCCGAGCTTTTTCTAATATTCCTATTTTGATGCTGACAGCTAAAGACCAGGATATTGATAAAGTTTGGGGTTTAGAAGCGGGTGCAGATGACTACATTACGAAGCCTTTCAATACTCGCGAACTTTTGGCACGGATAAAAGCAGTTTTACGGGGTCGTGCTGCTGGTAATGTCAATCAATAATCGGGATTTACCTGTGTTTAGCCCGCCCATATTTACCTTCAGGCAATTTGTCAGAAGTTTATCAAAAGCACATTTTCAAAATCCGAGGAGTTGATAGCCATTCGCATCCGCTGGAATTCAATTTACCGAAAACTTTTTCTCACTTACCTGGCGCTCACTGCACTGGGGACATCAATTTTGGCAAGCTATATCCTGTTTTCTTTCCATGCCTATTTTATGAGGACGAGACAGGGTGATTTAGATGTCTGGACTACTGCTTTAGGCGAAAGTGTAGCTGATGCGTTGGAGGAAAACGATCTCCGGCGGGTGGAATTGTTAGTACAACGCTACGGTTCGCCGGATTCAGTAACTCTGCGGATTTTGAGGCCAGATGGTCGCCTGCTGTTCACTTCTGCTCCCCAGCTAGATCAGCAAATAACTAATTGGTTTAGCGTTCCGGGAGTGAGGGAAGCGCTGCAAAATCAGCCGATGCAAGGGGTGGCGAAAGGTGTTCTGTCAAATGATGACAGGTTGTATGCAGCAAAGCCGATATCCCGCAACGGTCGCTTGCTTGGTGTTGTGCGGATGTCGATAACGCTGAATCAGTTTCAGCGTCAATTCCGGATAATTATTTTCACAGTTCTGGGAACTCTCTTCTTGACTGTTTTGCTGTGTGCGCTGATTAGCGAACGACTTGCACGCAATATTGCTAGACCAATCCAGGCGATGTGCAACTTTGCTATCCAGGTGGGTGCTGGTCATTTAGGCGAGAAGCTGAATATCCGTCAAAACGATGAGCTAGGTCAGTTAGCGATTGAGTTAAACCGGATGAGCGAACGACTGGCTTCGCTGGATAAGGAGAGGCGAGCATTCTTGGCGAATGTGTCTCACGAGTTGCGGACTCCGGTTAGTAACGTCCATGTGACTTTGGAGGCGCTTTCAAGTGGCGCTGATGAGGAACCGGAATTACGCGATCGCTTTATGCAAACTGCACAGGAAGAGACTATGCGCCTGTCGCGGCTAATTAAGGATTTGCTAGATTTGGGACGACTGGAAGCAGGCGTAACCGTACTTGAGAAGCAACCCATCAATCTGCGAGACTTGATTAATCGTGCTTCGCGAGCAATGGAGTCTCGGATGCGCTCTAAGGGTGTGGACATCAGCATCAATGTTCCTGATGTTGGGCTGCAAGGCGATCCAGAAAGGCTGTTGCAAGCTTTCCTGAATATACTTGATAATGCGATTAAGTTTTCGGTGCCGGATTCTCAGGTTTCTATTTCTGGAAGTGTAGAAGGTTCTCAGGTTGCTGTGCAAATTCGCGACCAGGGAGCGGGAATTAGCGATCGCGATCTTCCCCACATTTTTGAACAATTTTATACCGCAGATCGTTCCCGCAAAGGCACTGGTACTGGTTTAGGGTTAGCGATCGCGCGGCGAATTGTCGAAGCACACGGCGGAATTATTACCGCTAGTAGCACCCCTATTCAAGGTACAACTTTCACTTTTCGCCTTCCGCTTAATTCCTCCTCTGAGAAAAAGAACTAATCCGTAGGATGTGATCGCGATCGCGCACGGCGAGTAAATTAAGGATAGTAAGCCTTGAGGATATACGCGATCGCAGCGCAAAACTCTTCGTATTGCCCATTAGTATCAGGTTGCTCGAAGCCTAGAAGCAGCTTCTGTTTTTCCTCATCTGTGAGCGAGTCAATGACTTCCAAGATATCTTCAATTGCCGCACGACGCATGGCATTCAGCTTATCAATATTAAGTCCGAGTTTATCAATTGTTGTGTGGGCAGCAGATTTTTTCGCTGTAACCTCTGTTGCTAGAATCTGTCCATCATCGGTATATCTGAAGAACTCCGCACAGTTCGCATCTAGAGGCGAAACCATCCGATGCTCGTCGTACCAATCATCTTTCTTACTTCCACAATGCAGGGGTTCTCTACGTTCTCTTTCTCTTTGGCATGAAGCCAATAAATTTGTGTACTCCAGTGCTAAGTTTGGATAAGTTTTCCTGGGCTTTAGATGTTCGATATGGCTGGTGTCTCTGGTAATTCTCCTCCCGCAGTAGCAACAGATATAACCCTGCTCCTGCAACAAAGCATCATGCACCGTTGGTTTTTGTGGTGTGCGTAGGTCATCCCAAGTAGGTGTCCACTCCTCGTTTTTCTGACCTTTCCATTTTGAGAAGTCTGTCGGTTCCTTACCCTTGTGGATGTATCTCACCGACTCAGAATCTCCTTGCGCCGGATGGACACACTTGCTTTGACTAACTCAGGCTCATCAGCTCCAATTTCATCAGCAATTTGTTGACGTAATTGCCTAGCACCATCAAGATCACCCTTGTCGATGAGTCGAAACAACTCAAGAAGATCGTCCTTAAATTCTTGGGGACGGGCTGGAACACCCATGAGGTCTTCTAAAATACGATTGCTGTCTCTCCCGTAAGAACTTTCTGGACGTTTGGCAACAACTCCTTCAGATGTTGCTTCTAAAATGTAGATTCCATTAGGTTTGACTTCGCTGATTACCTGTGGCGAATGCGTTGTGACAATGAACTGACAATTAGGGAATGTTCTTGTTAGTGCGGGAATAATTTCGCGTTGCCATTTCGGGTGAAGATGTAGTTCAATTTCGTCAATGAGAACAACGCCCTCGCCTTGGAGCGGATTTGGTAGACCAGGGTTTGCGATCGCTAACCTTCTCGCCAAATCTCCCACCATTGCCATCAAGCCTTTCTCACCATCAGACAGCTGATTGACGATGAGTTCCTGACCTTGTTTTGTGGCAGTCATTCGTAAAGGCGATCGCCTAACCCGTAAATTGGAGAAACCAGGCATCAATGAAGATATGGCTTGTCTCACTGCTTCTAACTGGTGATCCCGGTAATCTAGGTTATCGCGCCGTTCTTCGTTTTCCACATCTTCCAAAAGTCTAAACCATTGAAAAAAATTAACAAAGCCTATTTGTGTCCCTGCGATCGCCTGTTCATAGGCATTTATTTGAGCGAAGTGATTCTTCTTCGGAATCTCTAAGGTAATATCAAGAACTGCACGATTAACGGGGTAATAGACTGCTAGAGGTAAGTTGGCTTCAGGACTTACTTGCCACTGACGACGTAGGTCATTAGTAACTGACTCTAACTCGCTAAGGTTGATGCCTGTAACTATGCCTCTTACTTCCTGAGCTGTAGTGAGAGACCAATTTACTTCCTGGGAGTCGAGTAAAAGTGTAATCTCATTGTAGGTCTGATTGTTTCCAATTTTTATGTCTTGTTCCTTGTAGTAACGTCCTTTTGCTAGGTCTCTTTCCCGCTCGCTAGAGGAAACTAAACCCTGCTGTTTTATCAATGTAGTTCTAGATTCAGGATTAAATTGAATCGGTGCTATAAGCCAAGACAACAGAACGGAGATAGAATCGAGAATACTGGATTTTCCCACTCCGTTGATACCGATTAGTACATTTGGCTCCTCTGTTTGGAAATCTAGCGTCATGTCGCTGATTCCCCGAAATGAAGTCATTTTTAGACGCTTGACTTTCATAAGTTTGAATTAAGCTGATTGCAGTGGAATAACACCTTTGTCAAAAACGCGGTTATTGGTGCCGATGCCGCTAATTACTATTTTGTCTGCAAACACATCCAATGCAGCAAAACTCAACTCGCTGACAGAATGCGCCGTCCATTCTGAACGTCCGACTTTACGAACTCCTGCGCCAGCACCACAAGTTAGATAAGTAGTACCGTTAATAGGCTTTGTGCGCTCATAGTTGTGGTCGTGACCGTTGATGTAAAGTTGCACACGGTATTTTTGGAAAAGCGGAGTTAGTGTTTCGATAAAAGGTTCGTTTACTCCGTATTCACCAGATGAGTAAATCTGATGATGACCAACAACGATTTTCCAAGGCGCATCGCTGCTGCTGAGTTCTTGTTCTAACCAAGTTAGTTGAGCCTTCCAGTCAGCATTATTATTGGTATCTAGAGCAAAAAAATGTACTGGGTTGCGCCGAAATGTGTAGTAACGTCGCCCCTGCATATTAAAGGCTGGATAATTAACTTGAGGGTCGCCGTTATCTGTGCGGATGTCGTGGTTGCCTAGAACAGCTTGAAATTTGACACCCTGTTGCAATAAAACTTGATAAGGGCGCTCAAAAACATCAACAATTTTCTCAATTTCACCATTGTTGTAGATGTTGTCACCAGCCAGGATTGCCAAATTAAAGGGCTTTAGCTGCTGATAACGACTCATGGCTGCTGCTACAGCATATTGACCTTTTGCACCAGTTCCTGTGTCTGCCACCGACACAAAGCGTAGTAGCGGGGTTCCTAGCGTTGACTCAGGCGTTGCTGGTTCGGCGGCAAGATTGAAGGAGACAGCACTCGTAGCCCTTTGACTGCGGAGTGCCTTTGCCAGAAAAGCTAGACCGAAACCACTGAGGGTGCTTAAAACTAGAAAGTGACGGCGTTTAAGGGGCATAGATTAAAAGTTAAGTCAGTTGATTGCAAGTCAGATAAAAGCAGAATAGCAAAGTGGTAGATTAGGGCTGTGAAGGCAGCATCCGGTAAGAATCTACCGCGAGTAGCGCATACGCGCCTACGCCGGAGGCGATCGCAATTATTTTTGCTGCTTTTAAGGGAGATTCCATGTCAGAAGATCAAACAAATCAGCCAAATATACCAAACCCAGCACCGAAAAAGGTGACACCACCGCCCATCCGCCAATCGTTTCTGAAAGCTCAAAGCATTAAGATTCTGCGGGGGACAATTAGACTGCTTGAAGGGACAGTAGAGAAATTGGAAGAGCGACCAACGGCTACCTCCCAAATTACAACTGCCAAGCCAAGCCTTCTGGAACGTTTTTTAAGTTTGTGGAATGGCATTATAGGGATAATCCGCTCTTTCCTGCCAACATCGCTGAATCAAAAGCTTTCTGATACGGCTTTGAGTGGCGCGATCGCAGTCGTTCTCGTTCTACTACTCTGGACAACAACTACCCTTATACCTGGGAAACCGACTGAAGTAGCTGAGGTTCCTCCCGCAGCAACGCCTGTTCCCGAACAGATATCTTCTCCTGAACCAACGCCTGTTCCAGTTGCGCCTGTTCCGGAACCAACACCGCCTCCCGCCAACATCGACACGCCTCCAGAATTAAAAGCGCCAGAAGCACCCCAAGCCGTGGAAATTGCCCCACCGCCTCCCCCAGTGCTAACCCCAGAACAAAAATTGATTGCTTCTATTCAAGATCAAGTTGCCCAAACTACTACCCAATATGCAAATGGGCTAATTGGGTCTATTCAAGCTAACTTTCCCGCTAGTCTTCTAGTCGTCCAAGTCAGTGATGCTTGGTACGACCTCAATTTATCCAAACAGGACAAGTTAGCAGGCGAAATGTTGCAACGCGCTAAAGAACTCGACTTTAGCAAGTTGGAAATCTCTGATTCTCAAGGTACGCTTTTAGCCCGTTCTCCTGTGGTGGGAGACAAAATGGTAATTCTCAAGCGCCGCGTACTCGCCGCAGGTTAGGAATGTGGATTTAATAACTTACAGAATTTGCGATTGGTAGGGCATGGCAATGCTATTTGCGATTGGTAGGGGCATGGCAATGCCATGCCCCTACGAAACCAGAGACGCGAAATTTCGCGTCTCTCTTTTTATATTTATCTACCTTCGACTGCGCGCACAGACTGGGGTGGTGTTCTAAAATCTAAACTTTGTTCTGGTAGCATCCAGGTAATCAGCAATCCCTGAATAGCACCTACTGCAACCAACCCCCATATAAAACCTGTCTTTTTTATGGCTCGTGGCAACGTGTTCATAAAATTACCCTAAGTAGTGCCTTCCGGCAATTCCGAATACTTTTTTTGACCCCAATCTAACTACAGTGATCCTCTGGTGGCATCTACCTATAGGAGTATATCCAGGGAATTACCTACGTACTTAAGAAAATGTTGTGGAATTTGGTGAACTACTTAGGCGCAAATTATTAAAGTTTTATTTTATACATCCCCAATATTGCTAAGAACTATTGTTGCTGGCTATTAGGAAAAACAGCTCTGTAGGCTTTTACGTTAATATCGATACCTGTAATCGCCGTACCAACAACGACGGCATAGGCTCCCAGTTCCAGCGCTTGCTTTGCCATCTGGGGTGAGGCAATGCCACCTTCACAAATGACTGGAACGTTTAGCTGTTCTACCATCTGGGCTAGTAAGTCAAAGCCTGGGGGAATTAGATGTTTTGTAGCGGCAGTATAGCCGTAGAGGGTGGTGCCTACGATATCTGCACCTGCGGCGGCGGCGGCTAGAGCATTCTCTATCGTATCCACATCTGCCATCACTGGCTTACCTAGTTCATCGTGAATTCGGCTAATCAGTGTTTGTAGTGTCTCGTCATCTGGGCGATCGCGTAATGTGGCATCAATAGCGATAATGTCTGCACCAGCGATCGCGATCGCTTGCGCGTGATGGAACTGCGGAGTAATGTATACTTCGTAACCCGGTATCTGTTGTTTCCACAGACCAATTATCGGTAATTTAACCTTTTCGCGTACTGCCTTTATATGAGCTGGCGTATCAATACGCACTCCCACAGCCCCATTGAGGATAGAAGCGTGCGCGATCGCGGCAATAACTGACGGCTCGTGCAGGGGCGACTCAACCGGAGCCTGACAAGATACAATCAAACCTTGACTCAAAGCGTTTAATGTGTCGCTGCTACGGGGGAAAACAAAATCGTGCATCGTCTAGCCGCTACTCCTGGGGGATGGAATCCTCAAGCTGAGGGTGTCATTTTTATTGAGCAAACACCTGCTCCCATCGTCTTGCTCACCGCAGCGGATACCGATATTCAAACCCTCGCCGCCGCAGTATCCAAATTGCCAGACTCATTTCCCTCGCTACGAGTTGTTAATCTCTTGCAGTTGCAGCAACAACTCAGTATTGATACTTACGCTGAAGAAGTGCTACAGCAGGCACAGGTAATTATTTTAAGGCTACTGGGAGGACGTTCCTACTGGTCTTATGGATTAGAAGTGGTGCGCCAGACAGTGGAAAGTACCCAGAAGTCGCTGTTTGTCTTACCTGGAGACGATCGTCCAGATCCAGATTTAATCAGTCACTCTACCGTAACTCTGGCATCTAGTAACCAGCTGTGGCGCTACTTTACCGAAGGCGGTGTAGAAAATTTCGTTAACGCCTTAAAATTTGTCGCTGATATCTGTCTAGGAAATACCTACAATCCACCGGCACCGCAAGAAGTTCCCCGCGTTGGAGTTTATCAGGGGCTGGGGACTGGGGACAAGGGACTAGGTACTAGGGACAAGAGACTGGGTAAGAGTCCTTCCAATCCCCAATCCCCAATCCCCAATTCCCAATTCCCAATCCCCAATTCCCAATCCCCAATCCCCAATCCCCAATCCCCAATCCCCAAAATTGGTATTTTGTTCTATCGCGCTCATTATCTAGCGGGAAATACATCTCCAATAGATGCAATATGTCAAGCTTTAGCTGAACGAAATTTAGAACCAATTCCCGTTTTTGTTTCTTCTCTGCGCGATCACGATGTACAAGAAGAATTATTGCAATACTTCCAACCGAAAGACGGCGAGGAAATTCAGCTTTTACTCAACACCACCAGCTTTTCTATCTCTCCCCTGAACTCCAACGAGGGCGCTACTTCAATTGTCGATTCTTCCGACTTATCGGGAAAACCTACTCCTACCATTCCTTTATCCCTAGATATTCCTACTTTGCAGGTAATCTTCAGCGGCGGTACGGTGGAACAGTGGAAGAGTGGATTTCAAGGGCTTTCGCCGCGCGATATGGCGATGAATGTGGCTTTACCAGAGGTGGATGGGAGAATCATTAGTCGTGCGGTTTCTTTTAAGGCTGTGCAAACCCGGAATCCTCTGCTGCAAACGGATGTTGTGGTTTATGAACCTGTGCGCGATCGCATTCAATTTGTCGCTGATTTAGCATCTAACTGGGTACGTCTGCGCCAAACTCCACCACAACAGCGAAAAATTGCTTTAATTTTGGCAAATTACCCTAATCGCGATGGGCGTTTAGCTAATGGTGTCGGGTTGGATACTCCAGCAAGTTGTGTAGAAATACTTAAGGCTTTGCAACAGGCTGGGTATTGTGTGGAAAATATTCCCGCTACTGGTGATGAGTTAATTTCGCGTTTGACTGCTGGGGTGACTAACGATCCGGAGGGGCGGGAGTTGCGTCGGGTGCAGCAGAGTTTGGCTTTCGAGGAGTATCAAGAGTATTTTTCTAGTTTGCCAGAAGCGGTGCAGCAAGGAGTATGCGATCGCTGGGGTTCGGTTTTGGAAATGAACCACCCAGGCGCAGAGGAAGAGAAATTTTTTGCTGTTGCTGGTTTACAGTTGGGTAATGTTTTTGTAGGAATTCAACCTGCGCGTGGTTATGATATCGACCCTAGTTTAAATTATCATGCTCCAGATTTGGAACCGCCTCATAGTTATCTGGCTTTTTATTATTGGGTGCGGCAAGTTTTTGAGGTTGATGCGTTTGTTCATGTGGGGAAGCACGGGAATCTAGAATGGCTTCCGGGTAAAAGCGTGGGTCTTTCAAGTAATTGTTATCCGGAAGCAGTGTTTGGGCCTTTGCCTCACTTGTATCCTTTTATTGTTAACGATCCGGGGGAAGGTTCTCAAGCTAAACGTCGCGCTCAAGCTGTAATTATAGACCACTTAACTCCGCCGATGACTAGGGCTGAACTGTATGGCCCTTTGCAACAGTTGGAAGGTTTAATTGATGAATATTACCAGGCTGAAAGTTTAGATCCTTCAAGATTACCAGCGATCAGTTCTCGCATTGCCGATCTAGTTTTTCAGGAAAATTTACACCAAGATTTGAAAATCAAAAAAGAAGATAATTTTGAATTGTCAATTTTAAATTATCTGGATGGTTATTTGTGCGAATTGAAAGAAGCTCAAATACGTGATGGATTGCACATTTTTGGGCAATGTCCGCAAGGGCGACAACTGCGAGATTTGATAGTCGCGATCGCACGTCATCCCGGAAGCGATCGCAAAGGCTTAACGAGAGCGATCGGTATTGATTCTAATCTAGATTTCGACCCTCTCACAGCAGATCCTTCTCAACCTTTTGTAGGACAGGGGTGTCCTACAAGATATCAAATTGTCGGCGATGTCATTGAGGCATTAGAACAACAAGCCAGCGCGTTAGTAGAACAGCTGATGCTCGGAAACCCCCCTAACCTCCCCGTCAACGAGGGAACAGTAAAACGCGAATTAGACTGGATACGTCGCTACCTTCTCCCTTCCCTCCAACAAACCAACCAAGAAATCTCCAACTTGTTACGAGGATTAGACGGGGGATATGTGCCTAGTGGCGCATCTGGCGCACCAACGCGAGGACGACCTGATGTTTTGCCTACTGGTCGCAATTTTTACTCGGTTGATATCCGATCAATTCCCACAGAAACAGCCTGGAGTGTAGGACGAAAAGCGGCTGAAGCTTTAATTGAACAATACACCCAGGAACACGGAGAGTATCCAAAAACACTCGGATTGTCGGTATGGGGAACGAGTACCATGCGAACTGGTGGCGATGACTTGGCGCAAGCAATGGCATTGATTGGAGTGCAGCCAGTTTGGGATGGTGCCTCGCGACGAGTGGTAGACTTTGATATATTGCCAGTCTCAGTTTTAGGTCGTCCCCGCGTGGATGTGACGCTGAGAATTTCTGGATTTTTCCGCGATGCTTTCCCTAATTTAATCGATTTATTCGATCAAGCTGTAGCCGCAGTGGCGGCGTTAAAGGAACCAGCAGAACAAAATCCTTTAGCAGCGCAAGTATCCCAAGAAACCGAGTTTTGGCAAAATTCTGGGTTGAGTCAAGAACAAGCCCAAATGCGATCGCGTTATCGCATCTTTGGTTCTAAACCTGGTGCTTATGGTGCTGGATTGCAAGGTTTAATTGAAGCACAAAATTGGACAGATGACCAAGATTTAGCCCGTGCTTACATCAACTGGAGCAGTTACGCTTACACTAGCACCTCTCTCCAACCCTCGACAGGGGAGCTAGGGGGAGTTAGCGCCCCAGAAGCCTTCCAGAAGCGTCTACAGCAAATGCAGATAGTATTGCACAATCAAGATAACCGCGAACACGATTTACTAGATTCTGATGATTACTATCAATTTCAAGGCGGTTTAACAGCAGCGGTTCGGGCTTTAAGTGGCAAGAATCCGCAAACATATTTTGGCGATAATTCTCTTCCCGAAAATCCGAAAGTTCGGCAACTGAGCGAAGAGATTACACGAGTTTATCGTTCCCGCGTCGTGAATCCTAAATGGATTGCTGGTGTCATGCGTCACGGTTACAAAGGCGCATTTGAAATGTCAGCAACAGTAGATTATTTATTCGCCTACGATGCGACAGCTAACTGCGTAGAAGATTTCATGTATCAAGGAGTAGCAGAGGCGTATTTATTTGACTCAAATGTACAAGATTTTATCCAGCAGAAGAACCCTTGGGCGTTAAGAGATATGGCAGAAAGATTGCTAGAGGCTAATCAACGCGGTTTGTGGCAAAACGTTGATAAAGAAATACTGGAAAAATTGCGAAACTTAGTGCACCAATCCGAAGCCGTCATCGAAGGTATGACAGCAATCGTTACAACTGATGAGTTAGGTTAGTTAACCTAGAAATAAGGAAAGTGAGGTGAATTGCAATGTCAGAACAAATGACTTTGGCAGAGTTAGCCGATTATGGGGTGACAATTCCCCCAACACAAGATGAACTTCCCTACAGTGATGGTATCCCTATGGAAAGTCAACGCCATGTTTTGCAAATGCAAATGCTCATAGATATCTTATTGCTGCTGTGGGCAGAACGTCAGGATGTTTTCGTCGGCGGAAATATGTTTGTGTACTACAGTTTAGAACAGGTACGCAATAAAGATTTTAATGGGCCAGATGTTTTTGTGGTGCTAGATGTACCCAGACGAGAACGCAAAAGTTGGGTTGTCTGGGAAGAAGGCAAAGCACCAGATTTGGTAATTGAATTATTATCAGAAAGCACCGCAATTCGGGATAAAGTTGAGAAAAAGCAAGTTTATCAAAATCGCTTGCGAGTCCCAAATTATTTCTGGTTCGATCCCTTCAGTGGTGAATTGGCAGGTTTTGCCTTGCAAAATGGTGTCTATACAGAGATTCAACCTGATGCTCAAAATCGACTAATCAGCCAGCAGTTAGGGTTGGCGTTGGTACGATGGGAAGGAATTTACCAGGGAGTAACCGCCCGTTGGTTGCGTTGGGAAACCCTAGAAGGCGATTTGCTGCCAACAGCCGAAGAGTTGGCTTCCCTGGAACGGCAACGCGCAGAAGAGGCGACTAGGCAGATGCAAGCAGCGCAACTGCAAGCCGCAGAGTTAGAGTCAATGCTGGCTCGTTATCGCGATCGCTTTGGAGAACTACCTGACTAAATGCTGAATGTCTACTAACATGATTTTTCAGAACCAATAAGGCTCTTAACATTTTTTATTACTAATAAATGTTAACGGTGTAACGTCAAAAAAATGCAAGATTATTTCATATTTTTCTTCAAGCCTATTGGTTAAGCTAAAAGAAGACGCCAAAGGTGAGGAAATTCTATGACCGCTTTTTCTGGTGCTAACTTAAAGCGCTCGGCATGGCAAACAACAGTCATGTTTACGCTGGCCTTCTGGCTAAGTGGCAGTCTGATTTTGGACTGGGTAATTATGCCCAGTATGTTTGCTACAGGAATGATGACTGAACCTGGATTCGCCACAGCAGCTTATTCAATCTTCTGGATTTTTAATCGCATCGAATTATTGTGCGCCGCTTTAGTATTAACAGGAATTTTGGTTCTAAACCGCACTCATATTGCATCTTATCTGGCAGGACGCAAAGTTATTTTCTTATCTTTGCTGTTGCTAACAATCGCCATTATTGATACATATTTCTTAACACCGCATATGAGTGCTTTGGGAATACAACTCAATCTTTTTGATGCTGTTGCCGAGACTCCGGCGGGTATGAATCAGCTACACGCAGGTTATTGGGTATTAGAAGCAGTGAAACTTATTGGCAGTGGTACGCTGTTAGGTTTGTGCGATCGCGATCGCTAATATAGCAATTCTAAACAAGTTGTAAAATATTTTACTCGTTCCTAGTCTCAGACTAGGAACGAGTATTTGTATGCTCTGCATCCATTAAACAGGAAGATCCAAACGAGGTTTAAAGGTTTCGATTTGGCGCAGCTTTTCGTAAAGTTCTCGTTCCTGGGGACTGACAGATGGGGGAACCGCAATTTGAATCTCAACTAACTGATCGCCGCGATTACCATTACCAGTAGGGTAGCCTTTACCAGCCAGACGCAGACGCTTCCCGTGTCCGACACCGCTGGGAACTTTCATTTTCACCATACCATCGAGAGTTGGAACTTCCACAGCTCCTCCCAACACCGCTTCACTCGGCGTAACTGGTAATTGGCAGAAAATATCTGAACCTTCTAGTTTAAAGAAAGGGTGGGACGATACGGTAATTTTCAGATACAAATCGCCACCACCAATGCCTTGATTTTTTAACCGGATGCGTTGTTGATTTAACATTCCCGGTGGCATATCAACTTCCAGACTTCGCCCATCTTCCAGACGAATTCGTTCTCGCCCTCCCTGATAAGCTTTTTCTAGTGGCATCGTTAATCTAGCTTCCACATCGCGACGAGTTTGGCGTGAAGGAACAGTGTAAGCGGTTCTGGTGTTACCGGGGCGAAATTCGTCAGAGGCAGCAACTCTAGGGTTTGTATTGCTTGGGGGTGTTTGTGTCGTCTTTGTTTGGCGACGACCTAACAGAGTATCGACAAAGCTGGGAAAGTCCGGATACTCCTCATAGTTTAATTCTTCAGTGGAACTGCGACCATTCCCACTGCGATCGCTCCAACTTTTCCCAGTTGTAGTTTTTCCCGTCCTTCTGGTACCAAATCCTCTCTGGTTCCAGAAGCGGCTGAACTTATCGTACTCAGATCGCTTACCCGTATCGGAGAGAATATCGTAGGCTTCACCGATTTCCTTGAACTTTTCTTCTGCTGTTTCATCTCCCGGATTAACATCGGGATGATACTGCCTCGCTAGCCGTCGATACGCCTTTTTAATTTCTTCACCGGTAGCATCTCGATTCACACCTAGAATCTGGTAGTAGTCCCGAAAATTTTGCATACGTCTATTTTTGATTTTAGAAATTAGTTTTTAGATTTTAGATTGTAGATGGCAACCCAAAATCTAAAATCCCAAATCCAAAATCCTTAGAGCCAATCATCATCATCATCATCCCAATCATCATTAGGTTGGACTTTTCTGGAAGTAGGGCGGTAGGAACTGCCGCTATCACGACTATACCGCTCTCTACCTGCACCTCCGGAGTAGCGACGGTCATCATCCCGATCGCGATAGCGTATGTTGTCATCCCGATCGCGATAACGTATGTTGTCATCCCGATCGCGATCGCGCAATCCCTCACCAAACAGCGAATCACCCTCTCCAGAGAACGTGCGCCGAATCGATCCAAAAAAGTCATCCTCATCCTCAGCCGCTTCCAGCCGCACCTCTCGGTTAAGCTCATAAAGGGCATCCTGAAGATCGCCTTGCGCCCGATCTATAGCGCGATCGTCGTCACGCTTCATGCTCTCGCGCAGTTCCTGAACTAAAGATTCTATGCGCCGCCGCTGTCCTGCTGCAAACTGCATCCCATAAGTCAGCGCTACTTCCCTGAGTTGCCGTTCTGCCTTCAGAACTTCCGCTTCAGCACGGTTGCGCTTCTCCACCCGTTCCCGTCGTTGTCTGTCTTCTGCGGCATATTCTTCCGCATCCTGAATCATCCGGTTAACTTCACCCTCACTGAGAGTAGAAGCCCCTTGAATAGTAACGCTCTGTTCTCTGCCGGTAGTTCTATCTAAGGCAGTCACCTGTAGAATTCCGTTGGCATCAATATCAAAAGCCACCTGAACTTGGGGGACTCCTCGCGGGGAAGGAGGAATGCCAGTCAGCTTAAATCTTCCCAGAGATTTATTATCAGATGACATTTCTCGTTCGCCTTGGAGGACGTGAATTTCCACCACCGTTTGGTTATTTTCCGATGTCGAGAAGATATCCGAGCGTCGCACGGGTATAGTCGTGTTACGCGGGATCAGTTTCTTCATCACGCCGCCAATGGTTTCCAAACCAAGGGATAGGGGAGTTACATCTAGCAGCAGTACATCCTTAACTTCACCAGCCAGAATTCCCGCCTGAACTGCCGCACCCACCGCTACCACTTCATCCGGGTTAACGTTCTCGTTTGGTTCTCTGTCAATTAAGCTGCGTACCAGCTGTCTTACAAGGGGAATGCGGGTACTCCCACCCACTAATACCACTTCGTCAATTCTGGATGGCGTGAGATTAGCATCAACTAAGGCGCGTTTTACAGGTGCCTTCAATCGACTCACCAAATCCCCACACAAACCTTCAAATTGGGAGCGAGTCAGCCTAGTTTCTACGTGTAACGGGCCTTCCTCCGTGGCGGTGATAAAGGGGAGGTTAATATCGGTGACGCCGACCCCAGAAAGCTCAATTTTCGCTTTTTCCGCAGCTTCCGTGAGGCGCTGTAGGGCTTGGCGATCGCGTCTTAAATCTATCCCTTCTGTTTCCAAAAATTGTTGTGCCAGCCAGTCCACAATTTTTCTATCAAAATCGTTACCGCCCAGCTGAGTATCACCGCTAGTTGCCTTAACTTCAAACACTCCATCCCCTACTTCTAGAATGGACACATCAAAGGTACCGCCACCCAAGTCAAACACCAAAATAGTTTGACTATCTTTGCGATCTAACCCATAAGCCAAAGATGCAGCTGTTGGCTCATTCAGAATCCGCAATACATCCAGTCCGGCAATTCTCCCAGCATCCTTTGTTGCCTGTCGCTGAGAATCATTGAAATAAGCTGGAACTGTAATCACCGCTCCCGTCACCGGCTCTCCCAAGTAGCGACTCGCTTCCGCTGCCAACTTTTGCAGTACCATTGCCGCTATTTCCTCTGGGGCAAATTCCCGCTTGAGTCGGGGGCATTTTATTTTAACGTTGCCCTCCTCATCCTTGCGAATCGTGTATGGGACTTGCTTAGATGTTGGAGTGAGTTCGCTGTACTTGCGCCCGATGAAGCGCTTCACCGCATAAAATGTATTTTGCGGGTTGAGAACAGCTTGGCGTCGCGCCATTTGTCCGACGAGGCGTTCTCCTTCTTTGCTGAAACCAACCACGGAGGGAGTAGTCCTCATGCCTTCTGCATTGGCAATGACAACGGGCTTGCCGCCTTCCATGACAGCTACTACTGAATTGGTTGTTCCCAGGTCAATGCCGACTACTTTACCCATGCCTAGTGTGTTCTCCTTGCCTTTCCTTAATATTTTGAGAACAAATACTTGGATTTATTCTATCTTGCTGTCAGGGATTGCACGGTATTTGGCAACGCCAGAAAGTTAGTTGACTAGATGAAACTCTATGATTTTTGCCAACTTAAGCTTTTTTTACCGCTTTGCTGCCATAATGACAGGCTGTCTGTTATTTATTGGTTGTTCTCGCACTCACCTAATCCAAGCTACCCCATCAAATGCGGTTGTCCAGCCTTTGGCCGCCACGACCGCGGCGAACATGAGCGATCGCTTGACGGAAGGAATAAATCAAGCTATGAGTGCTGCCATCAAGGCTCAATCGGCTAAATCTGCCCAAGACTGGGATCAAGTTGCCGAAGGATGGTTAAGTGCGATCGCATCTTTGCAATCAATTTCACCAGATAGCCCCGAACGAGTCTACGCCCAAAAAAAAGTCACCGAGTACATGAGGTCTTTGGAGGTAGCCCAACAAAGAGCAGCGGCAACCAGCTATCAATCACAATACCCTACTTTTAATAACCAGTTGCTTGACAATCAGCTGGTACTTTATTTATCCTACGTGGCTGCTGTTGGCCCACCTGATATTTTAATTGTCGGCAGTTCTCGGTCTTTGCAGGGTGTTGACCCAAGACAAATGCAGCAAGCTTTGGCAGCTAGAGGGATTTCCGGAAAGAAAATCTTTAATTTTGGGGTAAATGGCGCAACTGCTCAAGTAATTGATTTTTTAGTGCTGCGACTCTTGACACAAGACCAGTTGCCTAAATTAATCGTGTGGGCGGATGGAGTCAGAGCTTTTAACAGTGGACGAACCGATCGAACTTATAACCTTATTTTGGCATCTCCTGGTTATCAGCGCTTAATAAGTGGCGATCGCCCCCAGAGTAGTTCTCCACCAGATGATCCAAATACCATACACGCTAAGAGTTTGAACAACTTGGTTGTACAGAATCAGATAAACAATGTTGCTTCTAACACTGTTAGTTCTTTCAACCTTTTGCCATCCAACAGTGAAAAAATAATAGCTCAGAACAACGCAGAAGGCCTTACTACCGACTATTCGATAGCTGCTGTTGACGCTAATGGATTTCTCCCGGTAAATATCCGTTTCAATCCGCTAATTTACTATCGCCAAAAGCCGCGAGTTGCCGGACTCTACGATGCTGATTATGCCGCCTTCCAATTAGGAGGTAAGCAAGAAGTAGCTTTAAATAACCTGATGATATTTGCCAAACAGCGACGAATTCCTGTAGTTTTCGTCAGCCTACCTTTAAGTCAGGATTACTTAGACCGAACTCGCCAAAGGTATGAGCAACAGTTTCGGCGATATATGCAGCGACAAGCCACTGCTAAAGGATTTGTCTTTCTAGACTTATCGGGACAGTGGCGCAACCAAAATGGCTATTTTGCCGACCCCAGCCATCTAAATCGTTTTGGTGCTGCTGCTGTGGCAAATAGAATCGCCCGCGACCCCAGGATTTCTTGGCCTTGATAATAATTTTTAACGCAAAGGTAAGCACAATTTTTCCCCAGAATAATGCTGCTTCTTTGTTACATAAGGCGATTTCTTTGGCGTTAAATGAAAGGCAACCCGAAATGAGAGATACATGGGAATTATTAATTCCTGGTAGTTTTCGATGAACCTAAACGTCTAAAAAGTTATTTTAGCTGATAAAACAAGCAGACGAAATAACATCCGATGGGCAATTGGAACTGAGCGCATACTTAGCAAAAAGGCTCAGACATGGCGAGATTAAACGCCACTATGGCGCAATGTAAGGGAAGTTGTTGGTTTTTCGCGTCTAAAGAACAGGTTTTTTATTTAAACCTAAAACTCCTCATTCTCATCATAAGAATTAGTATTCGACCACTGTTGAAAAGTGACTTCATGCTCATAATAAGCTTGAGGATTTGGCGGATAACAAAGAGTAAATTTAGTGTGCTTAATCCTAACTGTATCCTCCAAGCGGCCTTGAATCATAATCACTTTTTGTAATAGCCGCTTATAAACCACCATACTTGGACAAATTACCTCCAGTTCAGTCATCCCGTTGTCGTGACGAGTAATTCTCCATTCACAATGACTAAACAACGCTTTAAGCGAGCCATTAAGCTTTAAATACAGGCGGTGTCGTTGATCCCGTACCGCCGCCAGCTCTCTAGAGAGTGCTGTATCTTGCTCAGAGAGTGGTTGAGGTGCATCGGGGCTGACTGCCTGACAGAAGTAGGTGAAAGCCAATAGCCGCGGGGAATTTGTGAAAAAGGGTAGAGGGACATGAGAGGCTAGAGTTACCACACAACAGCCATCTATTCATGACAA